>CAXTDD010000073.1:0-8271 GCA_964242955.1 uncultured Rubrobacteraceae bacterium
GCCCGCGCCGGAGAAGAGCTCCATCCCGGTCGTCACCGCCGTGGAGAGCCCGCCCTCCCTCTCCGCCCCCTCGCGATGGACGAGAACCACCCGCCCGTCTTCCTCGGCCAGACCCCGGATCACGCCGGGCGTCCCGTCGGTGGAGTCGTCCACGAAGCCGACCCGGTAATCCACGCCGGCCAGGCTCTCGCGCAACCCGCGTACCAACCCCGCGACGTTGTCCGCCTCGTTGCGCGTCGGCACGACGACGGTCAGGAGCGCTTTTCGAGCATCCTCCCCGGGTGTCCTATCACTAACCGCCCGCCCTTCTGTCTCCATAGCCGCTCTAGGCTAGCATATCGGCCTGAACCGCCCAAACACGGTACAACGGAAAGCAGCAACACCAACCAGATGGAGGTGCGCGGCGTGCAGAGGGAAGACCACGAGAGGGCCCACGTCCTCGTCACCGGAAGGGTGCAGGGCGTCTTCTTCCGTGACTCCGCCCGCGAGAACGCCGAACGCCTCGGCCTCTCCGGCTGGGTCCGCAACCGCCCCGATGGGGCCGTGGAGGCCGTCTTCGAAGGCCCCTCCGAAGCCGTAAGGGAGATGGTCCGCTGGTGCGAGCAGGGGCCGTCGAATGCCTCCGTCGAGAACACGGACACCGACTTCGGACCGGCCGAGGGCGATCTTTCGGGCTTCGAGGTCCGTTGAGCCCCGAGAGACGCGACGGCATCCCGCCCGGCCTGTGCCGCCTCCTCGATACCGAAGGCGCGAGGGTGGCGGCCAGCCGCCCCATAGACCACGGCACCCAATACGACCTCGTCCGCGACGGCGAGACCGCAAAGCTCAACGTCTACCGCACGGGCAAGGTGTCTACCGGAGGTAAAGCCTCAAGGTTGAAGGAGACGATAGAAGGCTGGCGAACGGGTGGTCAGAAGGCCGAAGGAGAGGGGCGCCAGGGACCGGGGGCCAGGCCGGCGCTTGATGGTACGCCGCGGCTCGGGATCGACGAGGCCGGCAAGGGAGACTACTTCGGTCCCCTGGTAGTCGCGGGCGTGCGCGTCTCCGGTGAGTGGGTCGCGGCGGAACTGAGGGAGATCGGGGTCCGCGACTCGAAGACCGTGGGCCTTCTCGGGGCTCGAACGATGGCGACACGCATCGCCGAGGCCGCGGGCCCGGACAACGTCCGCGTCGTGGTGCTCCACCCAGAGAAGTACGAGGCCAGGCGCAAGAGGGCCGGAAACGTCAACGAGCTGCTCGGCGAGGTTGACGCGGGGATCATCCATGAACTTGAAGATGAGGTCGAGCTCGTGGTCGTGGACCAGTACGCGAAATCTGCCCGTTCGCGGCTGGAACCCCACGTGCCGCCCGGCGTGCGGCTTGAAGTCAGGCCGCGGGCCGAGGACGACGCGGCGGTGGCGGCCGCCTCCATAGTGGCGCGGGCGCGGCAATTGGACGAGGTGGACCGGCTCTCGGAGAAGGTAGGGTTCAAGCTGCCGCTCGGGGCGACGCACGTCCACGACGCGGCACGCCGGGTGGTCGAGGAGCTGGGAGAGGACGGTCTGGCGGAGGTGGCGAAGGTCCACTTCGCGACGACGCGGCGGGTGCTTGGAAAAGACAGAGACGGAGGAAACTCGTGATAGATCTTCGCAGCGACACGGTTACGCGGCCGACGGAGGGTATGCGCCGGGCCATGATGGCGGCGCCCCTCGGGGACGACGTCTTCGGGGAGGACCCGACCGTCAACCGGCTGGAGGAGTACGTGGCGGAGCTGCTCGGTAAGGAGGCTGCCATGTACGCGCCTTCCGGCACGATGACCAACCAGATCGGGGTTCACGTCAACACCAACCGGGCTGAGGAGGTCCTGATCCACGAGGGCTCCCACGTCTTCGTCTACGAGGGCGGCGCCCCGGCCCTCCTCTCCGGCGTCCAACTCCGCACCCTGTCCGGCGACCGCGGCGTCCTCGACCCCGAGACCGTCCGGAAGGCGATCCGCCCCGAGAACGTCCACTTCCCCCGCTCCCGCCTCCTCTGCCTGGAGAACACCCACAACACGGCCGGCGGCACGGTCTACCCGCTGGAGGACTTCGCCGCCGTCGCCACTACCGCGCGAGAGGCCGGCCTTAAGGTCCACCTCGACGGCGCCCGCCTCTTCAACGCCCAGGCCGCCACCGGCATCCCCGCCCGCGAATGGTGCACCCACGCCGACACCGTCTCCGTCTGCTCCTCGAAAGGTCTCGGCGCCCCCGTCGGCTCCCTGCTCGCCGGAACCGAGGATGCCATCCACGAAGCCCGCCGCGCCCGCAAGGCCTTCGGCGGCGGCATGCGGCAGGCCGGCGTCATCGCCGCCGCCTCCCTCTACGCCTTCGAGCACCACCAGGAAAGACTGGCCGAAGACCACGAACGCGCCCGCACCCTCGCAAGCAAGCTGAGGGACGCCGGATACGCCGTCGAACCGCCAGAGACCAACCTGGTCCTCGTCGAGGTAGACCGCCCCGAGGAGTTCCTAGAAGCCCTCGCCCGCGAAGGCGTCCTCGCCACCCTCGGCAAGCCCGGCTACGTCCGCCTCTGCACCCACCTCGACGTCAGAAACGAATTGGGAACGGACAAGGGGCTCAGATTCGTCTCAGATGCTTTCGTTCGTGCTGCGGAGGCGGTCGGACAGCCGGTATGACCTGACCGTAACCGAATAGCCGCACGGTGCCCGTCCTCGTCCGTGGGGGCGGGCTTTCTCGTGTCCGACGGCCCGGTATGGAAGTGTAGGTTATCCACAGATTCCTGCACATTAAGCCTGCAACACGTCTTGTAACAAGGGTATGGTAAAATTGGTGTGGGAAGATCGGGTAGGGTTCGAGTAGGGGTTTAGGGTCCACTTTGCGCGAATACGTGTAGTTATCTTTAGACGACGTAAATGTTCAGCAACGTAGAAGGGAGCGACGTGTACCTGAAAAACCTCCGAACGATCAGGAAGTGGCGCGGGCTGACCCAGGAAGAGACAGCGAACCGTACAGGGCTTACTCAGGGACGGATTAGCGCGTTGGAGCTGGGGGCGAGCTGCGGCACGGGCACGGCGTCCAGGCTGGCTACCGCGCTGTCGTGCCGGATAGAGGACATGCAGCGGCCGGAGTCCCCCACCGTCACGCTGCGGTTGGATGAGTTGAGCCCGGAGATGTTGGCCGCGCTGACCAAGCGGTAAGGCAAAACGAAAAATGGAGCCCGTCCCGATGTTTTGGCGACAAGGGGGACGAACTCCAAGAAAGGGTTACGGATGGAACCATTCAAGTATAGCACCGTCACCGACTGGACAAGGGCGCAGAAGACGACCAGGACCGCCGCAGACCTTGCAGACAGCGGAATCCCGGTGTTTCCTTGCAGGCCGGATAAAAGGCCAATGACGGCGCACGGGTTCAAGGATGCCAGCACCGACCGCGCCCGCGTTGCCTTTTTCTTTCAAGCCCCCGAAGCCTTGATAGCCATGCCGACCGGGGTGGCATCGAACATCGACGTCATTGACGAAGACCCGAAAAACGGCGGCGACCTCAGCACGCTGGGGACGATACCCATGACCGCGGTTGCGCGGACCAGGCGCGGCGGGCGTCACGTTTTCTACAGGCACCGGGACGGGATCAAGAACACCACCGGGTTGAGGCAGGGCATAGACGTTCGGGGCGAGGGCGGATACGTGATCCTGTGGCCCCACTCGTCGGACCCCCAAGGCGGGTCTGTAGGGACGTGGCTGACGGGAGACCTCACCCAACCGTTGCCGGAGTACCCCGCGAACCTTACCCGCAAGGGCACGAAACTCCGAGACACCGGGATAGACCTGGAATCGGTACGGAATGGGGTCAAGAGCGGCAACCGCAACGACAGGATATTCCGGGGTCTGTGCAAGTACCGCGACCTCAACCGCCCCCTAGAAGAGGCTCAGAAATGGGCCGCTGATGCCGCCGCGAACTCTCAGCCGCCGTACACCGAACAGGACACCGACGAGATGGCCGAGCGGGTGTACGAGACCTACGAAGCCGGAGACTTCCCCGAACCCGACGAGACTAAGACGCTTGCGGGCGAGAACTTCCACCACACCGACATGGGCAACGCGGACCGCTTCGGGCACCTTTACGGCGACTGCTACTACTACGTTCACGACTGGCGGGCGTTCGTGGTCTGGACGGGCAAGCGTTGGGAATTCGACCGGCGCGGGCAGATGGGCAGACTCGGAGAACAGACGGTGCGGGCCATCCACAGGGAAGCCGCCGACACCGACGACAAAACCGAGCGTTCCATGATCTCGAAACACGCCCGGTCTTCGGAGGCCCAACACAAGATCAAGGCGTTCATCGAGTTGCTGAAAAACCGTCGCACCGCATCCCCCGACGACTTCGACCGGGACACCATGCTGCTGAATTGCGCGAACGGGACGCTCGATCTAAGGACCGGGCAACTACGCCCCCACGACCGCGCCGACATGATAACGAAGCTCTCCCCCGTGGCATTCGACCCAGACGCCAAAGCCCCGGTATGGGGAAAGACCATATCCCGCGCCTTGCCGGAGTACGCGCTGCGGAAGTTCGTTCAAAGGGCGTTGGGGCACTCTCTCACGGGCGACAACTCCGAGCACGCCTTATTTGTGGCCCACGGCGGCGGCAGCAACTCGAAATCCACCATCCTAGAGGCCGCGATGGACTGCATGGGAAACTACGCCACCGTATCGGCAGAAGACGTGCTGGTTGACAAGGCCGGCGGACACCCCACCGACGTTGCTGATTTGGCGGGCTCGCGGCTCGTGGTGGCCTCCGAGGTCAAAGAGGGCGCGAAGCTGGACGAACCGAAGATCAAGCGCATGACCGGGGACCGCACCCTGAAGGCCCGCCGCATGAGGGAAGACTTCTGGGAGTTCCCGAAGACCTTCAAGATTTTCATGCCGGTCAACCACAAACCCACCATAGAGGGAACGGATCACGGCATCTGGAGGCGGATCAAGTTGATACCGTTCGGCGTGACCATCCCCAAGGCCGAGCAAGACCCGCGCCTACCGGAGAGGTTGCGTATGGAGTTGCCCGGTATCCTCGCGTGGCTTGTGCGCGGGTGTCTCCGGTGGCAGCGGGAAGGGTTGGGAGAGCCGGAAGCGGTCACGGCAGCAACGAACGCTTACAAAGAGGAGATGGACACCCTCGCCGCGTTCCTGTTCGAGCGGTGCGTCATAGAGCCGGGTGCATCGGTAGGCGCAACCGACCTCTTCGACGCCTACAAGACGTGGTGCGGTGACAGCAACGAATCCGCCGGTACTCAGAAAACGTTCGGGCGCAAGATGGGTGAGCGCGGATTCGAGAAAAAGCGCACCAAGGCGGGGATGGAGTACCGGGGCATCGGGTTGACGCGCTCCGAACTCACCGTAGGGGGCGGTCAGAGGGCCGGCGGTGTATGGATGTATGGTGGTGTACCCAATTCCGGCATCGACGGCCCTGTGTCACCATCTCACGGGGTTAACCAAAAAACCATACACAACCATACACACCGTACACCGGAGCCCACACCGGAGCGGGTGCGGGAGGCCTTGCGCGAGGTCTACGCGGCCAACCCCGGCATAGACCGCAGCAACGAAGCGGCCTTAGCCAACGCCCTAACCGATGCGGGGCTGCTTGCTGAATACAGGTGGGGGCTCGCGCACGTTAGGGAGGCCGCGACGTGATCCGCGAAGATTCTACCCTCGACTACCTCGTGTGGGCGCTGCGAGACCCCGCAGACACGCCGCTCCTGTGGGCATGCTGGCAGAGGACTATCAAGGGGACGAAATGCGGAAAGTAGACGGCAGGAGCGGCAAGTCCCGTCGCCACCCCAACTACAAAATCCACTGGAAGCTGAACGACCGCAAGCTACGTCAGCGGCGCAAGGCAGAGAAACACGGACGATTGGAGGACCATGAAGGACGACACGTTGCAGAGTATCGCTGAGAGGTCGCTGACCTATGGTCCGTGGGCACGCCGCGTACTGGCCGAACGGGTCAGCGGGGTACGAGCCGACACCCGCACGCTCCGGGATCTGACGGCAGAACTGGAGGCCGGCCCCCTACCTGCTGAAAATCAGCGACAGGACCCCGAGGACGCCGCGTTGGACGAACTGAGAGAGAGGTTTGGAGCATGATCCGCATGTTGGATGAGATGGTAGAGAGGTTCGTAAGTTGGTTGGACGGAGAGGAGAGCTAGATGAACCCGCTGATTGAAAAGGCACGCCAGAGGAAAGCGAAGATCGAACAGCAGCGCCAGCAGGACGATGCCCGCGACCGGGAGTACCAGGAGGCACGGGAAGAGTTGGAGCGCCGCACGTTAGAGGTCTCCATGCCCGGATACGAGGGGTCCGACAGCCACTTGCAGATAAAGCAGGACAAGGACGCCCTCAACGAGTTGCAGGAAGAGGAGCGCAACGGTCTCCAGAGCTACAGGGACCAAGTGGGCCACGAGGAACAGGACGACTTGCTGAAAAGCATCAGAAGCAACCTGAAGGGAGACGAGTAAGATGGCGTTGAGGGACGACATTAAGACCGTGATCGACAATTACGCCAACGCCGAGGTCGCGGCCATCAACGCGGCTGTCGGGGACGTGGCAAAGCACCAGCGCCGCCGTCCCCCGTACAACGAGCTGACCTCTTCGCGGCTCCGTACCGAAATTCACCGCGCGTTGAACGAGGCCGCAGGTAGGCTCGAAAAAGCCGACCCGCTCCGGTAATGGCCGATATCCGGGGGTCTGTTGCCCGAACGTAGCATCTACGACGAACTCAGGGAACGCGGGGTGTCCGAGCCGCTGGCGGAGTACCTGACGCAAGGCAGGCCGCGCCCGGTGGTGTGGGCGGAGATTCAGCGGCATCTCAGGGAGGGGGAACCATCGGAGGCCGACGCCCGCGCCCTCACCGAATACTTGAGGGAAACGATGGAGGAGTTATGAGCGAGGTACCCGAAGCACTCTACAAGGACCACGACGCGGGGGTGAGTTTGCGGGGGCTCTCCGAGAAGTACGGTCTAAACCGCAAGATCGTGACCCGCGCGATTAGGGAGCGTGCTGCTGCTGTTAAACCCAGCAGCGGCAACCCCTACCAAGACATAGTTGACGAGGTAGACGCCTCACTCCGGGCCGGGGGACTCACGCCCATGAGCAAGAGCGCGTTGCTGGCGCAGAAGAGGGCGGCTCTGGACGCGCTCAACAAGCAGGGCGAGAAGAAAGACGGCCGCGACAAGATCACCACCCTGGCCGAGATGGTACGCATGGACGCCGCGCTCGCAGCGATGGCCCAAGACGAGGAGCACCGCCAGCAACTGGCCCGCTCTTACCGTTCAAGGTTCGGCGGGGACGAAGAGGAGTTGCTGGCGAGACTGGCGGAGAGGAACAGCAACGCCGGTCCGAAGCCGCTTGAGGTGAACGACGAGGACCTACCCCCGGAGTAACGTGGTCCCTCACTGGCCCCGTTCGTGGTCCCGCCCGAACCCCGATACCCAAGCATAGAAGTCTTGGTGGTCCCGAATCATGCAAGTATGAGTAATTAACGGTGAGGGGCGCTTTGTGCCTCTCGTACAGCTTGCAGCCCCCACGGTGCGACCTTCGACAAGTCGCCGTTCACCCACTCACCCAATAAAAGGGTGAGCAAAGGGTGAGACCGTGGGGGCGTTCTCATGCGTGGTCCCGGCCCATCTCCGCAATCAGTCAGACTGTTCGTGGGCGGTGTACTAGGGAGGACCGGGGGTGCTTGGAATTTTCGTTACTACCTGCTGAAAACCGTGGTTCCCGCCGCTTATGCATACAAGTCTTGAGCAAGGGCGGCAAAGCATCACTATGCATGGTATGCGTGTGCAGCACGGGTCGGTCGGTAGACTGGTGTGCAAGACCACGAATCCGTGCTGCTGATGCCGAGCGACGGGAGTACGTTTTAAGGATAAGAACCGGCGCGGGTCTGTTACCAAGCCGGCAAGCCCGCAGACGGCAACCTCGTCGCTCTCAGACAAGATTAGAGCCCCCGTGTCAGTGGTGCAGACGCGGGGGCTGGTACGTGTTGCGGGTGGTCTAGCTGTAGTGCTTGATAGCCTCAGCAGTCACGTCCTCTACGTCGTCCTGGTGCGGCTCGTGCCCGTGCAGTTCAACGTAACGATCTATGTAGCCCTGGATGTAGGCGGCGATGAGTCTATCCGCTAGAGTTATGGTCACGATCATGGGGCGCACTCCCTATGGTCTAGGCCCCCGGATGGTGTTGGTAGCACCGTCTGGGGGCTGCTTTGTATGTGGCTACACTCTACACTATATGCTGAC
>CAXTDD010000074.1:0-8217 GCA_964242955.1 uncultured Rubrobacteraceae bacterium
AGCGCAAGCACGCCTGGATCATGAGCTACCTCTACATCGGGACGTTCGGCTCGTTTATCGGGTACTCGGCGAGCTTTCCCGTCTTGATCGGCAACGTCTTCCCCGAGTACGCGGCGACCTGGCTGGCGGCCCTGGGCCCCATCATCGGCTCGCTGGTGCGCCCCTTCGGCGGCTGGCTCTCGGACAAGATCGGCGGCGCCACCGTGACGTTCTGGAACTTCGCGGCGATGGCTCTGGGCGTCGTCTCCGTGCTCTTTTTCCTGGCCCAGCAGTCTTTCGCCGGCTTTCTCGCCTCGTTTCTGGTCCTCTTCGCCACGGCCGGCATCGGCAACGGTTCGACCTACCGCATGATCCCCACGATCTTCCGCACCGAACGCGAGCGCCTGGCCTCCGGCGACGAGGGCGCGGAGGCCGAGGCCCGCAGGCTCGGCCTCAAAGAGGGCTCGTTCGTGCTCGGCTTCGCCGGAGCCATAGGGGCCTACGGTGGCTTCATCATCCCGCGGGCCTTCGGCGCGTCGGTAGACGCCACCGGCGGCCCGCAGATAGCGTTGGCGTGCTTCATCGTCTTCTACCTCACCTGCATGGCCGTCACCTGGTGGTTCTACTTCCGGCGCGACGCCGAGATCCCCTGCTAGCGCAGGTGGCGGATTTGCGAACAAACCCCGACGGGCGACGAGGAGCGCCCGCCGAAACCGAACAAAGGAGCTGATCGTGGCGCGAGTACCGATCTGGGACGAGCACGACCCTTCGACGCCGACCGAGATCCGCGAGGCATTGGAGTATTCTGGTGAGACGTTCGGGCTCAACCTGAACATCCAGCGCGAGATGGCGAACCATCCGCAACTCGCCAAAGCGTTCATCGACCTTGCGATGGTCTCCTACGGAGAGGAGAGCACCATCACGCCGGCGCAGCGGGAGCTGGCGTACACGACGGCGACCGTGGTGAACAACTGCCACTACTGAATACCCACCCACATCATGCTCGGTCGGAGCGTGGGGCTGACGAACCAACAGTTGAACCACCTCGGGGACGACCCGTTACCCGAAGGCGTGTACGACGAGGCCGAAGCGGCCATCGTACGTTACGCGCAGGTCTCGACCGAATCCATTACCATAAACCAGGAACTCTACGACGGGCTGGCGGAGCACTTCTCGACGAAGCAGATCATGGAGATCTTCCTGATGGTGAGCATGAGCGGGCTCGTAAACCGCTTCCACGCCACCTTCCTGACCGACGTGGACGAGTCGACCCTAAAAGCCGTCGAGGCCGGCGACGCGGAGGCGGGCGCGTGCTCGTTGCCCCGGCCGAGGGTCGCCGGGTAGAGAGGAAACGCGCCGCATGGCCTACACGACCGTGCTCTTGCAGACGATCACTAAAATAGAGGTTCAAGGGCTGGACTCACCCCAGCCCTTGAACCTTACCTACACCGTCCCGCAAGGATGCACCGCCGGCGTGCAGTACGTCCGGGCCGGCAACACCTCAAGCGGCATGGTCAACGTGACGCTCCTCAAGAACGGCAAGGTGATGCGCTACGTACCCGTCGCCGGCGGCGCCATGCACGTCCCCCTCGCCATCGTGGACGACCTGAGATCCGGCACCGACATAGAGGTCGTGGCCGCCGCCGAGAGCGCGGGAACCCTGATCCTGGACGTCGGCATCCTGGAGGTCTCGACGGGAGGCTAAAGTGGTCTTCTGAAGCTTTGAGTTTCAGAAGACAACGCGATCAGCATTCAGCCCGCTATGGCCTACGGCCTCCGCTTTCAGCGGTCAGCTTTTTGGCTGACCGCTGAAAGCTATCCCTTACTTCTCCTTCACGTAAGTGCCCGGCGCATCCTCTATCGGCGGGTACTTCTCGCTGCCCATCTGGGGCGGATCTACCTCGTCGCCGGAGAAGGGTTCGAGCCAGTTCGTCCAGTCCTCCCACCAGGAGCCCTCGTTCTCGGTGGCGTTGGCGCGCCACTCCTCGGCCGTGGCGGCGGAGCCTGCGTCGCCGGACTCGTTGACCCAGTGCTTGCCCTTCTCCTTGCTTGGGGGGTTGATCATGCCTGCTATGTGGCCCGAGTTGGCTAGCGCGAAGCGGGTCTTGAGGTTGGTGAGCTGCCCGATCCTCCACGCCGAGGCCCACGGCACGATGTGGTCTTTCTCGGCCCCGACGGCGTAGGCCTCGCCCTCTATGGTGCCGAGGTCTATCTTGCGCCCGAGCACCTCGACCTTGCCGGGCTCGATGAGGTTGTTCTCGAGGTAGGTGTTGCGGATGTAGAAGCTGTGGGCGTCGCGCGCCATCCGCGTGCCGTCGGCGTTCCAGTACAGCAGGTCGAAGGCCGGCGGCTTCTGTCCCAGCAGGTAGTTGTTGACGACGTTTGACCAGATCAGGTCGTTCGAGCGCAGCAGGTTGAACATGTTCGCTATCTTGCGGTTGTCGAGATAACCGCGCTCCATCATCTGCTGCTCCATGAACTCGACCTGCGGCTCGTCCATGAAGACCGCCGTATCCCCAACCTCCGCAAAGTCCTGCAAAGAGACCATGAACGTACACGCGTTGAACGGGTTCTCGTCGCCGCCGGCGGCGAGCCACGCGAGCGTCACGGCCAGCAGCGTCCCCCCGACGCAGTAGCCGACCGGGTTTACCTTCTCGGCGCCGGTGATGTCCTTGACGGCCTCGACGGCGGCGAGCGGCCCCTTGGTCATGTAGTCCTCGAACTGCGTGTCCTCCATCGAGGCGTCGGGGTTCTTCCAGGAGACCATGAAGACGGTGAAGCCTTCGTCCACGAGGTACTTGACCATGCTGTTCTTCGGTTGCAAATCCAGGATGTAGTACTTGTTGATCCAGGGCGGGAAGAACACGATGGGCGTCTCGTGGACCTTCTGCGTCGTCGGCTCGTACTGGATGAGCTCTATGAGCTCGTTGCGGTAGACGACCTTCCCTGGCGTGATCGCCAGGTTCTCGCCCGGCTGGAAAGCGTTGGCGTCGGTCATGCTCATCCGGCCCTCTTCGAGGTCGGAGAGGAGGTTCCTCGTGCCTTCGGCGAGGCTTACTCCGCCCGTCTCGAAGGCCCGCTTGAGGGCGGCCGGGTTGGTCAGGAGGAAGTTGACCGGGGCGAGGGCGTCCACGAACTGCTGCAGGTGGAACTTCATGCGCCGCTGCTCTTCGGTGTCCTGGCCGTCGGTCTCTTCGACCTCTTTGAGGAGGTACTCGGAGGCGAGCAGGTACGACTCTTTAAGGGTCTCGTAGTAGGGGTTCTCGTTCCAGTCGGGGGCTGAGAAGCGCTTGTCGGGACGGCCCTCTTCTTCCTTCTGACCCTCGATGCCCCAGAAGCGGTTGGCGGCGTCCTGCCAGCTTTGTAGCGTGGTTTCCCAGACTTTCGTGTTGAAGTCGGTGGCCCGCTGCATGGCCTTTGCCGGGTCCGACATCTCGCGTTGCCAGAGGGTCTGGAGGGATTTGGAGATCTCGACCCAGTTTATGGGGAGCACGTTCTGCACGGGGTTGGCGTCCCACAGCTTCTCCAGGGTCGAGAGCAGGGGATCGTTCCGGACGGCGCCCTGCGGAAGGTCATCGACTTCGTCCCCGGTAGAGACGCCGGGGGCGGCGAGCCAGGGTACGCCCGCGCCGGGCGCCTTCGTCATGGCGCCCATGTTGGCCCGCATCCACTGCGCCCACAGGTCGAAGGGCGCCGGCGCGGGTCCCATCGTCCCGCCGCCGCCCGCTGCGCTATCGCTCATGCCGTCCTCCAGACAAGCCGCTCTCCTCCTCGTGTTGCGAAACACAGTCTACCCGTTCTGGCGGCCCCGGACGCAGGGGTTCGGGTGGCCCCGGCCCACCCTTTCATCCGCCCGACCACGCTCCGGAAGGTACGCTCGAGAGCGGCGGGCCCCCCTCCTGGGTCCTGCTCTTCGGCGAGGCCGAGGGGTCTGGGCGCCGAGCGCCTGCGCGGTCCTTTTAGGAAGCGCACCACCTCCCGGTTGACGTCGCCGAACCGCTCTATAAAGACGAGGTGCCCGGCGGCGTCGAGGACGCGCAGCTTCGCGCCCGGTATCGCTTCGGCCAGGGCGGCGGCGTTGGCCTGGGGCACGTAGCGGTCATGCGCGCCGTGGATCACGAGCGTCGGCGAGGTTATGTGCCCCACGTCCCCCGAAAGGTCGAACCTGGCGCCGGCCCTGGCCTGCTCGTAGTACGAGACGGCCGACGGAGAATCCGCCAGCCTCCAGCGCACGATCTGCTCGAACTCCTCGGGCTGCTCGGCCCTGTAGACGTCGTCCGTGGCCGCCTCCAGGGCCTTGCGGGCGGCGGCATCGGCGCTGAAAGTGCCGAGGCCCATCATGTCCGCCATAGCACCCGGCGACATCGCCTCGGGCCCCCGCCCGCCGTAGCTGGTGCACACGAGCACGAGCCGTTCCACCAAATCGGGCCGCGCGAGCGCGAGCTCTTGGGCCACGAACCCGCCGAGCGAGGTGCCCAGCACGTGCGTCTTGCCCACCCCGAGGTGATCGAGGAGGGCAACGACTTCTTCGGTGAGGTCGGCCACGCCGTGGCGCAGGCCCCTCTCCCCCCTGACGTCGAACGTGATCGTACGGAAGTGGCGGGTGAAGGCGGGAAGCTGCTTGAACCAAGCCCACCGGCCGAAGCCGAGGCCGTTGATCAAGAGCAGCGGCGGCCCCTCGCCCTGGACGTCGTAGTCTATGCTCGTGTTCTCGGTGATCGTCATAGGCAACGCGCTACCCTCCCTCTCCTAAGATGGCAGGTTCGTCCCTGGCGGTGCCGCTACTCGGCGACCCGCTGCGCGAGCAACCGCCGCGCCCGCTCCGCGCGACGCCGGTTCTCGTCGCGTACCTCGCCGAAGAACCCCGCCAACTCGTCGTCCCCGGATATCGCCGCCTTCCGCGCGAGCTCTTCGTACCTCTCCACGTCCTGCGCAACCGCCTCGTAAAGTGCCCTCTTCAATACGCTCCTGCCTCCAAAAACACAGAAACCGGACGCACCGGCCCCAACGTCGTAGACTCCTTGCAACCCGGCACCCGCGGCACCGGGGACTCGATCTCCATTATATTCAGAGGGCATATACTGTCAAAATGCACTTAGTTACAAGGCGCGACGATTTGTCCTTGGGGGTGCGTCGGGCGGCGAGTTCGGGGGGCGGTTCGGCGGTGAATCGCCCGTCTTGTCGCGGAGATTGGAGCGTCGTAGGACCATCTTGCGCGGTCGGCTACACACTTCGGCACATTTTGGGCTACTCGGGGTGTTATCGGCGTTGACGGGAGGTTCGGGAGCGTTATGTAATAGCGTCAGTCGATGTCCGTGTCTACCCCTTTTCTCCTTTCCCACTTATCACCCCACCGGCGGGCATCGGCTTCTACCGCAAGCAGGCAACGTTGACCGGGGTCCCGCCCGAACCTATATTGGCCCCTGATATGATGGCCTGACAGATCGCGGGGGCAAGGTATGACCGTTACGCCAGATGGGGTAAAGAGCGCGTCGCGGCCGGCGGACTTTATCCGGTCGGACCGGCTGCTCTTTGAGGAGGAGAAGGAGATCCGGGCCCGGGTGCGCGGCTTTGTGGACGAGTACGTGATCCCCTCCGCCGCGGACCATTGGGACAGGGCCGAGTTCCCGTTCGCCTTGCTGCCGGGTCTTGGGGAGCTCGGCATCATGGGCGGCACCTACGCCCCCGAGTACGGCTGCGCCGGCTGGAACAACGTCGCCTACGGGCTCGCCATAGCGGAGCTCGCGCGCGGCTCGGGGTCCCTGGCGACTTTCTTGCACGTCCAGAGCGGCCTCGCCATGACCGCCATCCACGAGCTCGGTTCCGAAGAACAGAAGCAAAGGTGGCTGCCACCGATGGCGCGGTGCGAGAAGATCGGCTGCTTCGGCCTCACCGAACCCGAGGCAGGAAGCGACCCTGGGTCCCTCGCGACCACGGCCGTCGAAGAGGACGGCGGCTACGTCCTGGACGGGGAGAAAAAGTGGATCGGCAACGCCTCCTTCGCCGACGTCGCCGTCATCTGGGCGAGGACCGACGATGGCAAGATCTCCGGCTTCCTCGTCAATGGCGACAACCCGGGCTTCCGCGCCGACGTCCTCCCCCGCAAGGCCTCCCAGCGCGCCGCCTGGCAGACGCACATAAAGCTCGAAGACTGCCACGTTCCCTCCGACGCCAGGCTCCCCGGCGCCGCCGGCCTCGGCTCGACGCTCTCGGTCCTCACGCACTCGCGTTACGGGGTCGGATGGGACGGACTTGGGCAGGCCGCCGACTGCTACGAGACGGCCCTGGCCTACGCGAAAGAACGGGAGCAGTTCGGGCAGCCCATAGCGTCGTTCCAGCTCGTGCAGCAGAAGTTGGTGGAGATGGTCAACGAGATCTCGCTCGGACAGCTACTCTCGATCCACGTCGGCCGCCTCAAGAACGACGGCCTTCTCGACGCCCCGACGGTCTCCATGTTCAAGATGAACAACGTCGCCAAGGCCCGCCGCACGGCGGCTTTGGCCCGCGAGGTCCTCGGCGGCAACGGCGTCCTGCTGGACTACCGGGTCATGGAGCATATGGCGGATATCGAGGGCGTCTACACCTACGAGGGCACCAACGACGTGAACACCCTGATCGTGGGCCAGGCCATAACCGGCCACCGCGCCTTCTCTCCCCGTCCCCCCGAAGCCGCCAACCGCGATGGCCGCGCCGAAGAGAAAGCCTAGCGCGCCCGGAACAGCCCCAAAACCGTCGCGCAACGCGACCCCACGCGGTGGTTCGCGCATTCACATTTGGCCCGAAGTGTGCATCCCAGAACCCCGCAGACCACGGTACACTCTATATATGCATAACACACATAGTTCAGGGACGTTGGTCTTGAGGAACGGGACGCGCGTACCGGTGCGCGGGGTCCGCCCTGACGACGCGGCGGCTTTGCAGCGGCTCGCGGGCCGGTCGAGCGCGCGTTCTGTGGAGCTGCGATTCTTCGGCCCGTTGAAGGGTATCTCCGACGGGCAGGCCAGGCGGTTCGCCGAGGTGGATGGCCGGGACCGGTTCGCGCTGGTGGCGCTCGACCCCGATGACCCGGGCGAGATCGTGGCGGTGGTCCGTTACGAGCGCGAGCCCGGCACCGACGCGGCCGAGTACGCGGCGCTGGTGGAGGACAGGTTCCAGGGTCGGGGGCTCGGGATCGGCCTGACGCGGCATCTCATCGAAGCCGCCCGGCGAAACGGCCTGCGTCGCTTACACGCCCTCGTCATGCGGGAGAACAGGGTCATGCTCCACCTCCTCCGCAGCCTGGACCTCCCGGAACACAAACGCTGGGAGGATGGCGCCGAGCACGTGGAGATAGCTCTTAGCCGTTAGCTGTTAGCCGTTAGCTCCTTCTGCCTGATAAGAGGTCGCCTCTCCATTCTCCCGTGGGTCCCGACGCGAAAGGGCCGGGGGCAAAACCCCGGCCCAAAGGCTAAAAGCTAATTGCTAACGGCTAAAAGCTCTACACCTTCTCGAAGATCGCGGCAATGCCCATGCCGCCGCCGATGCAGAGGGTGACGAGGCCGTAGCGGCCGTTGGTGCGGCCGAGGTGGTGCAGGATCTTGACGGTCAGCACGGCTCCCGTGGCCCCGATGGGATGGCCGAGGGCGACGGCGCCGCCGACGGGGTTGAGCTTCTCCTCGGGCACCTCGAGCTCGCGCCCGACGGCGATGGCTATGGAGGAGAAGGCCTCGTTGGCCTCGACGGCGTCCAGGTCGTCCACCGAGAGTCCGGCCTTCTTGAGCGCCATCTTGGAGGCCGGGATCATGCCGGTCCCCATCACCGACGGATCTACGCCGGCCACGGCGGCGCTGACGAGCCTGCCCGCGACGGGGAGGCCCAGCTCCTCGGCCTTCTTCTCGCCGGTGACGAGCATCATCGCGGCCCCGTCGTTGATGCCCGACGCGTTGGCCGCGGTCACCGTGCCGCCTTCTTTCTTGAAGACGGTCCTGAGCTTCTGCAGACCCTCTACGCTGGCGGTGGCGCGGATGTGCTCGTCGGTGGTGAACTGGACCTTCTCTTTCTTCTGCTTGACCTCGACGGGCACGATCTGCTCGTCGAAGAGCTCTTCTTCGTGCGCCTTGGCCGCCCGCTGGTGGCTACGCACCGCGTAAGCATCCGAGTCCTCGCGGGTTATGCCGTACTCCTCGGCGACGTTCTCGGCCGTGACGCCCATGTGGTAGTCGTTGAAGACGTCCCACAGGCCGTCGTAGACCATGTGGT
>CAXTDD010000075.1:0-8211 GCA_964242955.1 uncultured Rubrobacteraceae bacterium
CTCCTCGACCGCGAGCGACCAGAGGTGCCTCAGGAGCGAGGGACGTCCCATCGCCTCGAAGTAGGACTCATTGCCGAAGATCAGGTACCAGTTCGTCACATATCCGAACGCCGACAGGGCATCGCCCCGCAGCTCCGCCACCTCGCCCGGCAGGAACAGGACGGCGTAGGCCAGCGTCGCGACCACGACCAGGTAGAGGGCCGGCAGCAGCCTCCGCGCGCGCCTAAGCCAGAAAGTCTTGAGGTCGATGCGGCCCCGCCGGCGCCACTCGGTGACGAGGAGCGCCGTGATGAGGTAGCCGCTTATGACGAAGAAGACCTCGACGCCCAAAAACCCGCCGGGAAGCCACGCCAGCCCCGCGTGGTAGAGCAGCACCGCCACCACCGCGAAGGCCCGCAAGCCGTCGAGCCCGGGCATGTGCGAGAGCCGCACCCCGTCGCTTTTGCGGCCAGACAGGGTGCCCTTTCTCGAGACACGTTGTACCTCTGGACCGGCCCCAGACGTTGTGGCGCCCGGCGGCCTGGGCCGCAATATGTTGCGCGTTATCTCCCCCCTTAATATCTAAGGAGGGCGAATCATAGCACCGATCTCGGAGTGCATCAGGGCATCTGCATTGCACCCTCCGGCAAGCCCGGCGACGGGGCGAACCTGATGGGATCTCTACCCTTCATGGGGCCACTCTCTGCCCCGTTACGGGCACCGCGCCTCCGACGTCGGAGACGGCGAACGCCGCCGATGGGTGGGTGGGATCTGCTCTAGCTGGTGGTCTGCGGGCCGGGTTCCGGCGCTGCTATCTCGTCCTTGAGCGCGTGGACTTCGGCGTCTATTTCGGCGAGCTCCTCGCGGGCGCGGGTCATGCGGTCGTGCTCGGTGCGGACGAAGCGGGTGTAGGGGGCTATGGCCTCGCGCATGTTCTCTACCGAGCGGCCCAGCTCCGAGGTGAACTGGCGGCGCATGACCTCACCGAGGCGTTCGCGCAGCGCGTCCGTCTTCTCGCGGAAGTCGCGGCGGGCCCTGCGGCGGCGGTTGGGGAGGACGAAGAGGCCGTATCCGGCGATGATGGCCGCGGCGATCACGCCCGTCGCGTCGAGGACGCGGGTGGTGGCGAGGGCTACGACGAGGGCCCCGATGCCCAGAGCGCCCGCCTCGATGGCGGCGGTCCTCGCGACGGCGTTCTGGATGGAGCCTGCGAGGAGTTCGGACTCGCGCTCGCGGTCGTAGCCGCCGACCACGTCCTGGGCCGTCTTGCCGACGGAGCGCAGGAGCTTGGCGCGGTCGTACTCGAAGTGGTCCTTCACCTCCCCGATCATGGCCTCGTCGTACCTCGCCTGGCGGCGACGGTCCACGTACTCGACCACCGACCGCCACTGCCGATGGTTCCGCTCGACCGTCCAATCCACCAGCTCGTCGACCCGCTCGTCGATCAGCTTCTCCGTGTCGGCCACCACCTCCCGCTCGAAGCGCCGCCGGACCCTCTCCTCCCGGAACAGCTCGCGCACGTTCAAGAGCCGGATGTTCTCTTCCAGCCACGCGTCGCCGCGTTCGCCCATCTTGAAGACGATGTTCTCGATCTCGGCCAGCCGCGCCTCGAAGTCCCGCCCGGTATCCTCCACGTAAAGCGCGAGCTGCGCCTCGACGTTCTCCGTGGTCCTGAAGTCCTCCTCCAGAAGACCCAGCCTCTCTCCGACCGTCCCCCGGTAGCGCCGCCCGAGCTCCTCGACCGGCCCGAGCGGGCTCTGCAATTTGAGGCGCACGCGGCCCTCCTCGTCCAGGAGTCCGAAGACGTAAGCCTCCAAATCCCCGAAACCGCTCGCCTGCATCAGGGCCCTGCCCTCCATCGCGCTAGTCGCGGCCTTCGCCTTGCGGGCCAGGAGGGCGGAGACGAAGAAGACGGGAGGGGAGAGGCCCAAAGCCGAGCGGAGTCCTTCCTCGACGAACGAGCGGACCTGCTCGACCTTTTCGTCCGCGTCCAGGAGGTCGGCCTTGTTGACGACGAGCAGGATCTTCTTGCCCCAGTCCCGGACGAGCTCCAAATACCCGCGCTCGCTCTCGGTGAGGGGCCTGTCCGCCGAGGTGACGAAGATGACCAGGTCGCTACGGGGGACGAAGCCGCGCGAGAGCTCCTCGTGGTGGCGGATGATCGCGTTGGTCCCCGGCGTGTCCACGATGGCGACCTCGCGCAGAAACTCGTTCGGATGGCCCCGCTCCAGGACCCCGTCCCGCCGCTCCCGCTCGGTCGGCTCATCGGCGTGGCGCAGAAGCGTGATCCTGTCCGTCGTCGGCGTGACGCCCTCCTGGGAGACCTCCGCCCCGAGCAGGGCGTTCACGAACGCGCTCTTCCCGGAGTTGAACTCTCCGACGATGACCAGCAGAAACAGGTCTTCGAGATCCGAGACTGCCCGGCGCGCGATCTCCACGTCCTCACCCGGCGCCCCGAAACCGACGAGAAAGTCCGCGAGCCGCCCCAGCAGCGCCCGCTCCCTCTCGACCAGCGCCTCCCTGCGCCCATCCAACACCCGCACGCTTAAGTCGTCCTCTCCATCCGGGCATTATAGACGGCGAATGTTCCGCCGCTGTCTCGCATCTCCCCGGCGCGCTTCGAGCGCGGGCCGCGCGACCGCGACGGTTGCCGACGAGCCGGACGTCGGGCCGGCGCTCGTGTAGTGTGGCCGGGTATGGAGATCAGGCTGCTCACCTACCTCTCTCCGGGGCTGCCGCTGGCGCTGTTCGGCACGGTGGCCGGCCACCTGCGGCGCTGCCCGGATCTGGACGGGTGGGGGATCTCGCCGTCCTCAGATGAGGGCGTCTCCGGGCCGGGCCGCGGCTCGGTGGATCGCCGCGAGGACCGTTCTCCCGCCGCGGCAGAAGGTCAAGGCCGCGCAGGACGCGTGAAACACCCGCGACCCGGAGAAGGTGTCGATCGCCTGCACCGAGGACTCCGAGTGACGCAACCGCGACGAGTTCTTCCGGGGACGCGAGGCAATAGTAGAGTTCTTGACGCGCAAGTGGGAGCGTGAGCTCGACTATCGGCTCCAGAAGAACCTCTGGTGCTTCACCGGGGACCGCATCGCGGTAAGGTTCGAGTACGAGAGCCGGGACGCCGGGGGACAATGGTGGCGCAGCCACGGCAACGAGTTGTGGGAGTTCGACGACAGTGGCCTGATGAAGCGGCGCGACGCCTCGATCAACGACTACCGCATAGACGAGTCGGAGCGCAGGATCTTCTAGACTTCCGGTTCGGCCGGAGAAGAAGGGAGAATCAATGGTTGACCATCTGGTGTTCTTCGCCGTCGGGGAGGACGCATCGGCAGAGGAGGTCGAGGACCTTGTGGCCTCGATCCGGGGCCTCAAAGACGGGGTGCCGGCCACCGTGGACCTCACCGTTGGGGAGGACTTCAGCGGACGCTCGGGGGAGTACACGCACGCCCTCTTCGCCCGCTTCGAGGACGCGGCGGGGCTGCAGGAGTACATGCAGCATCCGGCCCACCTCGCCGTCGTCGAGAAGCTGGACGCCACCACGACGGGCCGCATCGTCGCGGATTACGAGTACTAGGTCCATGCAGGCCGACTACGACAGCATCACGGCCAGGAAGCTCAAGCAGCGCCTGGACGCCGGGGACAGGCCCCTGCTCCTCGACGTGCGCGAGCCGTGGGAGTTCGAACTCGCCCGGATAGAGGGCTCTGTGCTCGTCCCGATGTCGGAGTTGGAGGAGCGCTTCTCCGAGTTCGATCCGGCGGAGGAAACCGTCGTGATCTGCCACCACGGCTCCCGCAGCGCCCATGTCACGCAGGCCCTCAGAGGGGCCGGCTTCTTCAGGGTGATCAACCTAGAAGGCGGCCTCGACGCCTACGCCGACGTGGACGACTCCGTGCCGAAGTACTAGAGACGTATTTCGTGGGGCCGAAGGACGGAGGGGTCTGCCCGCCCCCGGCTCAACCCTGGACCCTGATCTCGACCGTGACGACCTTCCCGTAGCGCAGTCCGAACAGAAGCTCCACGAGGCGCTTGATCGCCCCGTACTTCCGGTTCAGTAGGCGGTTCGCCTGCCTGGCTTCTTGGGAGCCCGCTTCTACGATGCGTGCCTCGGCGGGGACCCATTCGCCCTCGGGATTGCCGCGGGCATCGCTCGGGGCCGCCCGCACGCGCGACTCGCGCCTGAGCCGCTTGACCTTGCCGGTCTTCGAGAAGGTCCTGGCGTACAGCGAGCCGCGCTCCTCCGCGAACCACAACGGCGTTCTGACGCCTTCCCCGTTCTTGCGAAACGTCTCCAGGTTCAGGTACTTGTGGCCCGAGAACAGGGACGACGTCTCACTCACGGCAAGCCTACCGCCGCGGCGCGATCGTCGACCACGGGCGTTGCGGCGCGGACGTGACCGATCATGGCTCTCCTTCCGATGGGCTGTGCGGTTGGTCCCGATCCAGCATACCCAACCCGCGCCTTCGGAGCTTCTCCGATCTTGCTCTCTCCGCACCGGAACCTGCCGGGTGTCGCCTAGCCTCTCCCGACGGCCCCTTCCACCTGGCGGTACAGGCCGGCGGCCAGCCCCTCCGGCCTGGAAGACCTCTCGTCGAGCATCCCGGCCGCTTCGGCGACGCTGACCTCGCCCGCTATCTCGAAGGTCAGCACCACGGGTTCGTCGTCTTCGAGCCCCATCTCCTCGGCGACGATGCGGCGCACGTCCGCCGCCTGTCGGCCCGTCTTCTGCGAGACCTCGCGGCTCATCGTCTCCGGGTCGAGCTCCTGGCAGATCTCGATTCCCCCGCCCATGCGCCGCTCCCACCACCACTCGGCCCGCACGCCGGTGAAGTTCTCCCTGACGAGGAGCGTCGCCTTGTCCGCCAGAAGCTCGTTTAATTTCTCGGCCATACCGCCTTTATACCAGCGAGGGACGGGTCTCGGATGAGCGGGGGCGACCGCTCGGTTAGACTGGGTGGGGAAAGGGGGTCTTATGCTTCTGGTCAGGGACGCGATGGCCCGGGAGGTAGTAACGCTGTCTCCCGGGGAGACGGCGGGGGAGGCGCTCGCCCTGTGCCGCGAGAGACGGATACGGCACCTGCCGGTGCTGGAGGACGGAACGCTTGCAGGGATCGTCTCTGCCAGGGACCGCCGCTCGGCCACGCCGGCCTGCGGGGACCCGGCACGGGCCGCGGCGCTCGCGGGGGTCAGGGCCGGCGACGTCATGGTCCGTGACGTCGTGACGGCCGAACCCGACGATCCCATAGACGGTGCCGCCAATACGATGCGAGAGAAGAGGATCAACTGCCTGCCCGTCCTCGAAGGGGACGAACTCGCCGGCATCCTGACCTCCACGGACGTGATGGAGTCGCTGGTGTTCTTGCTGGGCGTCCACGAGCCGGGGAGCCGCATGGAGGTCGTCGTGCCGGATCGTCCCGGGACTTTGGCCGGCGTGGCCGGCCTGATCGGGGAGCTCGGCATCAACATCGTGAGCGTCGTAACGGGCCCCCGCCAGGACGGAGACCCCCCGACCCGCACCGCCGTCTTCCGCGTCGACACCATAGACCCGGCCCACGCCGCGGACGTGCTCGAAAGCGCGGGCTACCCGGTCCTCTGGCCGCCCCGGCCATGACCGGCCGTTCCGCCATCGTCCACGACACGGCCCTCGAATCCTACGGCTTCGGCGGCGAGCACCCCTTCAACCCCCTGCGCCTCCGCCTGACCCTGGAGCTCTGCGAAGAACTCGGCCTCCTGGAAGAACATCCCCTCACCCCGTCCGAACCCGCCACCGACGACGACCTCACCACCGTCCACAATCTCACCTACGTGCGCATGGTCCAGGAGGCCGGCCGCCAGGCCGCCGCGCTCTCGGACCTCTTGCAGTACGGCCTCGGCACCAGCGACAACCCGCTCTTCCCCGACATGCATGAGGCCTGCGCCCGCGTGGTCGGCGGGGTGCTGGAGTCGTGCCGGCTCGTGATGCGGGGGGATGCCTCCCATGCCATGTGCGTCTCCGGCGGGCTGCACCACGCGATGCGATCCCAGGCCAGCGGCTTCTGCGTGTATAACGACGCCGGCGTCGCCATTGCCCGCCTGAAACAGGAACACCCCGGCATCCGCGTCGCCTACGTAGACACCGACGCCCACCACGGCGACGGGGTGCAGTGGATGTTCTACGAAGACCCCGACGTGCTGACCGTCTCGATGCACGAGTCCGGCCGCTACCTCTTCCCCGGCACCGGCGACGTGAACGAGAAAGGAAGCGGCAAGGGGACCGGCTACTCCGTCAACGTGCCCCTGCAGCCCTTCACCGACGACGACTCCTTTATCTCCACGTTCGAGGCCGTCGTGCCCGAAGTCTTACGCGCCTTCAGGCCCGACCTCATCCTCTCCCAGAACGGCTGCGACGCGCACGAGCTCGACCCCTTGAGCCACCTCTCGTCCACGACCCGCCTCTACGAGCACGTCCCGCGGAGGTTGCACGACCTGGCCCACGAGCTCTGCGGCGGCCGGTGGGTCGCGACCGGCGGCGGGGGCTACGACATCTGGCGCGTAGTGCCGCGGGCCTGGGCCGCGCTCTGGGCGGCCGTCTCCCACCAGGAACTGCCGGAAGCGGTTCCGGAGGCCTGGATCTCCCGTTGGAGCCACAAGAGCCCCGTCGTCCTGCCGAAGCTCGTGCGCGACGACCCTGTGGATTACCCGGCGGGGCCCAGGGCGCGCGAGATCTCCGACAAGAACAAACGCGCCGCCGAAACGGTCCTCGAGGGGGTCCTGCCGCTCATCCGGTAAGACAGAACGGGGTTGCGCAACCGCGTCTCTCGCGGTATTTTGATCGGGGAAATCGATACGGCTAACCGGAGATGATAGTGCCAGGCACACCGATTCTGCATAGTGTACTCGCGGGCGTCGCCTCCTCCCCTACGGAGACGAAGCCCGGAATCGAGATAGACACCGAGCGCCGCACCACGCAGGAGCCGCCGTACAAGGTGATCCTGCACAACGACGACTTCACCCCGATGGAGCACGTCGTGGCGACTTTGCGAAAAGTCATCCCCCGCATGTCCACCCGCCAGGCCGTGGACATCATGATCGAAGCCCACACCAACGGCAAAGCCGTCGCCACCAAGACCCACAAAGAGCTCGCCGAGCTCTACCAGGAGGGCCTGAACAACGAGGGCCTCATCTCCACCATCGAACCTGACTGATTCACCAACTGGTCTGCTAGTCGCCGAACGGCCTTTGCAGCCGGCTGTGGAGCATAGTCTTCCGGAGAGACCTACGGATGGAGCCTTTGCGGTCTCGGGGCGGGGTCGATTGGAAACGCACGCTGGTGCTCGCAGGTAAACTTGTGGGGAGCTTTGTCGACAGCAGGCGAACGAGGTACTGAGCGACCATGGAAGCATATAAGACTGACGCTGTCGTACAGGAAGATGGAACCGTAACGATCAACGGTTTGCCCTTCCCCAAGGGAGAGAAGTTGGAGGTAATCCTGCTGCAACAGGCCGGGCGGACCAACCGTCGCAAACCTTATCCTCTACGTGGCGAGCCGGTGAAATACGTCGGGCCCTTCGAGGGCGCGGCCGAGGACGATCAGGACGCCTCGAACTGAGGCACGATGATCGTGCTTGATACGTGCGTCTGGGTATAGTGAATTTGCGACCGTGAGCAACAAGGAACAAAAGCCTACAGATCTTTTCGAACTGCTTATTGATGCGGAACAACAGTACAAACTTGCGGTCGCCGTACATTCTGCGTGTACCATCAGCAAAGGCAACGTTTTCGACTACCTCGAGACTTTCGCCTTCGGAGACCGCACGGTAACAAAAGCAACTCTTCATCTAACTCCCAATGAGGAAGAGCGAGCGGCATCGGCACTCGAACACAGTGCCACATACTTGCTAGCGGTTCAGGTAGACAAAGTATTGAGCGAAGCTGTGAGTGACCGCTTTAAGCACAGAGACGACAACATCCGTGCAGCGTCGTGGATCGCCCGTTTAATCCGCAACGCGTTCACCCACAATCCACTCGATCCAGTCTGGTTGATCTATCCAGAATGCGACAACAAGAGCTATCGCGTAGGAAACATCGCAGCTCTCGACACGCAAAGCCTAGACGGAAAGCGTCTACGCCGGATGCATTATGGTGGTCCGCTGGCTCTCCTCAAGCTCTCTGAATTTACCAGAGCTAACCTTTAGCCCCCGATCTGGCTCATCGTGCGGTTGCGGGACTCTTCGGGGAGGGTGAGGCCGGCGGC
>CAXTDD010000076.1:0-5878 GCA_964242955.1 uncultured Rubrobacteraceae bacterium
CGGCTTCGAGGCGCGAAAGCGGCGCCGACCAGTCGAACGGCCTCTTCGATCACCCGCTGCGCGGGCCCGACGGCGGGCGTGGCGATCAACTGCATGCCTATCCCCCGCAAGCACGCCGCGACGAACACCGCGCCGGCCGCGGCGTCGACCTCCGGCCCGACGGAACCGTCCGCGACGCCGGCACGAAGAATGTCACCCAGCAGCTTTCGTAGGCGCGCGTCCTGCTCGGCGAACACCGGCTCGAGCACCGGGTCCGAAGCGATCGCCTCGCTCCACATCCGCAAGAACGCTCGAGCCGCGGGCCTCCGATCGACGATATTGCGCAGGTACGACTCCACGGTGCCCGTGAGTTGCCGTAGGCCATCACCGTCGTACTCCGGCACGTCGACCTGCCGGGCGGCATACTCGACGACCCGCCGCAGCAGGGCATCTCGCGTCCCGAAATGGTGCGTGACGATGCCGCGGCTGTACCCCGCGTTCTCTCCGACCCGGGCCAGCGTCGCCGAGCGCGAACCGTGGTCGGCGATCAGGGCGACGGCGGCCTCGACGACGCGACGCTCGGCGAGCGCCCGCCGCTCGTCCTGGGTGCGACGTTCGACCGGGTTCGGCACGCTACCACCCTCCCAGAATTCATCATCCCGCACGGTGGTGCGGGTAAGGAAGCCTACAACATCGCGCCGGACAAGGAGCCGGAGGGGCGTGGCATGAGCGGCGCGTTTGGCCGTTGGGCTTGCCTGCGGTGAGCCGTCCCGGGCTGGTTTACGCGGGATCCGTCGTTCCCGGCGACCCGGGATACGAACCCGGTCTCGTGCTGCCTTGCGAGATAAGGTCGATCAGCAGGTCCATACCCTCGGCGGCACCGGCGAGGCCCTTTTCGCGTCGCATCCGTCCGCCGGCTTGGATATCGATGAACCCGTGCACGGATGCGCACAGGAGGCCCGTGAGCGCGATGTTCGGAATCTCCGGGAGGTCTTGCGAGGATTGGCACTCCCCGACGATGGCCGCGAACTCGACGAAAGTTTCGAGGGCGGCCTTCTCGAGGTCCCCCCCCTGTGCGGCGATGTCGGGGTCGCTGAAGAGCAGCCTGTAGCGCGACGGGTACTTGCGCCCATAGTCGATGACCGTCACGAGCGCGCGCTTCAGCTTCGCCATCGGCCTCGAAGGGAACCGGCGGATGCTCACGAACCTCTTCGTGAGCATCTCGAAGTCTTCGATCGCCACCGCGGCCAGCAACGCGCTGCGGTCTTTGAAGTGCTTGTAGGGAGCGTTGTGGGAGACCCCGACCGCTTGCCCGACGGCGCGCAGCGTCACGGCGCTCTCGCCGCCCGAGTCGAGGAGGGCCGCGGCGGCCGACACCAGTTTTTTGCCCGTGCTCATACGAGTAGGGCGGGCTCCTCCTTCGCCCGCAGGTGAACGAGTCGCTCCGAATCGCTCCACAGCTTCGCCGCGCGCTGCTCGTCGTAGGACGTCTTCGAGGACCGGGCCTCGACCAACGAGCCGTTCCTCGACTGGAAGTACTTGCCGGACCCGTCGGCGAAGGACGGGTCGGCGACGACCTTGGCCAGGGCGGAGCCGGAGAAGGACAGGCTCCCCATGGTGACGCCGAGCCTCTTCATGAACCACTTCATTGGGGACGTTCGCGCGAGCCATTGCACGGCCCCGGGGGCCGTTCTGGTCAACCCGGTCTCGGGTATCAGGCCCGGGTCGAACGCGATGGACGCGAGCGAGCTGTGGCTTCGGCGGAGCCTGCGGTCGAGCTCGTACGCGAAGAGCACCGTGGCTAGCTTCGACGTGGAGTAACGCTTCCCGCCGGAGATCGGTTTATCTCCGTTCTTGCCTTCGAGCGCGAGGGCGTAGGCATCCGGCTCCACGGCGGTCCCGACCATCTTGCCGTCCATCGTCTCCGGGTCGTGCGTGCCGCTCGCGGTGAACACGATCCGTCCCCCGTCCGAAACAAGGTCGAGCAGCAGGTTCACGAGCAGGAAGTGCCCCAGATGGTTGACCGCGAACGTCTCCTCGTAGCCGTCGGCGCTGTAGGAGACGGGGCCGCGGAACTGCGCCCCCGCGTTGGAGAGGATCGCTTGCAGCGAATCTAACTCCCCGGTTTCCAGCATGGCCCGGACACGCGCGGCCGCGGCTCTTACCGACGCCAGCGACGAAAGGTCGAGCTCGAGGACGCCCACGTTGACCCCGTATTGCGACCGGATCTGCTGGGCGGCGATCTCGACCCGGCCCGGATCGCGCCCGGCGAGAAGAAGATCCAGGCGCGTGCCCGACGCAAGCTCCCTGGCGGCTTCGAGCCCGAGACCCGCGTGTCCGCCCGTAATGAGGACCGTTGGCATGATTGACTCCTTCGTGGTTGACAATGTAAACCACAACATACACGGTAGGTTTACATTGTTAACCTGCCGTGCGCTCCTGCTCGACGTCGGGCACGGCTTGGTGCAATGGAATTACAAAGCGGGGGCTTCCTGCTGAGGAACGAGAGGAGGGCTTCGTAGGTCTGGCGCGTGCTCCGGCAAGAGGGGGCACTCTGCTCCGCCGCCCCCGACCGGCGCGGTCTTCCGAGCTCTCAGCCCTACTCCTCGGGGGGTAGTATCTCTATGTCGTACTTCGGCGCCGCTGCGATCCCCTTCTCTATGTCCTCCGGTGTGGTCGGGGGCGCCGCGCCCTCGCCCGCCGGCCGCCCGATCTCCTCGAGAAACCCCTCGAACCCCGCGGGCGTCATCATTCCCAGCATCTTGGCGTCCCGCGTCCCCACGTTCCTGAACCTGTGCACCGTTCCCTTCGGGATAAAGACGAACGAGCCGGCTCCCGCCGGGTAGGTGTCCCCGCCGACCAGCATCTCAAGTTCCCCCTCCTGGATGTAGAAGGCCTCGTCGGTGCGGTGGTGGACGTGCGGCGGTGGACCGCCCTGCGGGGGCACGCTCGCCTCCATGACGAACAGCGCTCCGCCGGTGTTTTCGGTCGTGGCCTTGAAGGTGTAAGTGTCGCCCACCGCCCACACGGACCCGCCTTCGCCCGGCGGGACGAGGACGCCCCTTTGATCGCCAGTTTCCATTGCCGTGCTCCTCTCCTCATCGTTCGTCTCCCGGAACCGATCGGTGCCCCGCCAACTCGCGGACGCACCGTCGCGGCCCATTTTGTTTCCGTAACTTGCGGGGGTCAGACTTGCCAACTTACCTTAAGACCCCAACGTGGCGGGACCGTGCCAGCGGGCGTGGCAAGGTGCTCGGCCGCGTCGGGGCAGGGGCGAAACGCCGGTCGTTCACTCCCGGGTCCTCGGAGGCGCCGCCGAAAAGCTGCCAGCCTCGCGGCACCCCCGCGTGGCACGGTTTGGCTTTGTCGGCATCTTGGTGAAGAGGTTCGCGAGGCGGAAAGGCGAACCTCCTCCAGGGCCGTACTATCGGTCGGCCCCTTCGGTGCTTACGAAGGTAGCGAGGTCATCGTCCGTCCGACGGTGAGCCCGAACCGGTGCGGCGCTCGTCACGCCCCTCGTCACGCCCCCGTCACGCCGCGGCGGTAGCCTGATTCCAGGCTCCTTGAGAACCCCTGCAGAAGGGGGCGAGATGGCCGCGACGCCGAACGGCGGCCCGCCGCGGGGACGGATCGCCTTGCGGGACGCGCCAGACGAGGTCCGACGAGCGGACTCCTCGCACCAGCCGTGGACGTCGAGCGATCCCTTACCGGGGCGGGCCGCGAAGACGGGGGCGAAACGAAGATACACCAGGAGAGGATGAGGGTAGTGGACGCGAACAAGGGTGTGCCGGACAGCGGGACCGGGCCGACGGTCGGGAACGTGGGCGACGCCTACGCGATGGGCAGGGGCGAGGCCGAGACCGAGCGCCTCATGCGCCAGTCGGGGTTCTACGCCCCCTTCACCCGGCGCATGCTCGAGCAAGCAGGCATCCGTCCGGGCGCGAGGGTCCTAGATGCCGGCACGGGGGCGGGCGACGTGGCGCTGATGGCCGCCGAGATCGTGGGGCCCTCCGGCGGCGTGGTCGGGGTGGACCGCAACCCCGAGGTACTCGAGACGGCGCGCGCCCGGGCCCTTCGGGACGGCCTGACCAACGCCACGTTCGTCGAGGGCGATGTCAGCGCGCCGATGGAGATGGACGGCGGCTTCGACGCCGCGGTGGGCCGCATCGTGCTCATGCACCAGAAGGACCCGACGGAAACGCTGCGTTCGATGACCGCCAAGGTACGTCCCGGCGGCGTGGTCGCCTTCCAAGAATACAACATCACGTCCCGCTCGTTGGTCGTGTTTCCGCCCACGCCGCTGTGGGAGAAAACGCTCGGCCGGTTCGTAGCAACCCTGGAGCGGGCTGGCGTGCATACCGAGATGGGGTTCAAGCTCCGTCGCACGTTCCTCGAGGCGGGCCTGCCGGAACCGGGAGCGGAACTGAACGCACCGGTGGGCGGCGGACCGCTGTGGGGCGGATACGAGTGGACCGTGGAGACGTTGGGAAGCCTCTTGCCGCTGGTCGAGAAGTTCGGCATCGCCACCGCCGAGGAGGCGGACGTCGATACCCTGGCCGATAGGCTGCGGGAGGAGCTGGTGACCTCCGGCGGCGTGGTCAAGCCGCCCGAGATGGTGAGCGCCTGGGCGCCAAAGCCGTAACCGCCCCTTACTCATCGAAGCCCGTGAGAACAACGGTTTTCGCCAGGTCCCACTGCAGCCATCCGGTGCGCCGTTTGGTTCTGTCGCTTTCTTGGGGAACTGGACTTACCGTCGGGTTCCATCGAGCCGGGCAAGGAGAAGCGTAGCCGTGACGCGTAGCGGCACCAATTCGGGTTTTCCGTACTGCGAAAATATTGGTGGCTGTCCTCCCGGTCGGCCTGACCCGAAAATCGTAGGGCCATACGTGCCTTCCTAGCGAACCGTCGGCCGGCCAGGGAGGGTCGCCGTCACACCCCGCCCGGTGGCCTCGTCGGCCTGGGCGCCACCGCGGACGCCGAGACCGTCACCATCGCGGTAGAGGACGCGGGCAACGGCACTGCCTCCGATGAGCTGGACCGCATCTTCGGGCGTTTCTACCGCTTCGACGGAGCGCGAGTGCCGAGAGCGAGCTCGGCGCACCGGCGGTTGCTTCACCATCCGCCTCCCCCCCGCGCCTGACGCCGGCCCCCCTCGCAAGGGACCTCGCCGCGACGTCCGGGACACAGGTTGGCAGAGGACCCCGGCGTGCCAAACGGCGTGACGGGGGGCGACACAGACCGTCGGACCTTCGGTCCCCGCCCCGCTCTGGGGGTCGCTACCGGGGAAGGGTCAAGACGCTCTGCAGTCCCTCGGGGTACTCGGGGACGGCGGCGCTGGGTCGTTGCTCGAAGCGAGAACAGAACCTGTTGAGCCGGGGGAGATCCCGGGGGAGCGATTCCCCGTAGAGCCGGTGCGCGAACTGGGCGGACGCGAACATCATGCAGTCGGCGATGGTCGGGCGGTCGCCGCGCAGGAACCCGCCGTCGCCGACCGCTTGCTCAATCTGGCCGATCGACCGTCGATACTGGGCATAGAAGGCCTCCGCCTTCTGATCGACCCTCTGCGCGAAGACCGGCCTGCTGTGGAGGAAATACAGCGTGAACCTGGCTAAGGCCATCCAGGAATACGGCCGACTGCAGAAAAACCCTGTTCCTGCTCCGCTACGCCGAGAGCGAGGACCTGAGGCGCCGGATAGGCCGGCAGCTCAATAAGGGCGAAGACCTCCACGCACTCAGGCGCTTCCTCTTCTTCGCCAACGAGGGGCACATAAGGAAGCGTCAGCCCGAGGAGCAGACCAAGCAGGCGCTGTGCCTCAACCTGGTAGCGTTGCGTCATCCTATAGCACGCGGCCTGTTACGAGGAGACCCCCTCCCGTGCCACCCTTCCGAGGCTAAGGAG
>CAXTDD010000076.1:5978-8123 GCA_964242955.1 uncultured Rubrobacteraceae bacterium
GTCAGATCTGCTCGCTGCCGCCGTCGACGAAGATCTCGCCGCCGGTCATGAAGCTGCTCTCATCAGAGGCCAGGAAGAGGGCTGCGCTGGCGATCTCCTCGGGCTGGGCCACGCGATCCATCGGGCTGCTGGCGGCCATGCCCCGAAGCATCGCCTCGGCCGCGGCCGGGTCGGGTGCCAGCCCGGTCAGGCCCGGGGTCGCGGTGGCACCGGGGATGAGGGTGTTCACGCGGATCCCGCGTCCGACGAGCTCCGCGGCCCAGGTGCGGCCGAAGGAGCGGATGGCGGCCTTGGAGGCAGCATAGACGCCGAACGCCGGGGTGCCGCGGCTGGCTGCCGCCGAGCCGGCCAGAACGACCGAGGCGCCCGGGTTCAGCACGGGGAGCGCCTTCTGCACCGTAAACAGGGTGCCTGCGACGTTGCGGTCGAAGGTGTCGGCGTAGTGCTCGCGGGAGATCTCGCCGAGCGGGGCGAATTCCCCGCCGCCGGCGTTGGCGAAGAGCACGTCCAGGCCCGCGCCGTGGTGCGCGATGGTCTCGAAGACGCGGTCGAGGTCGGCCGGGTCGCTGACGTCGCCGCGGATGCCGGTAGCGCCGGGGCCGATCGAGGCCGTCGCCTCGTCGAGCTGGGCCTGCCGACGTCCGGTGACGAAGACGCGCGCGCCCTCCTCGGCGAAGCGGCGCGCGGTGGCGAGGCCTATCCCCGACGTGCCCCCGGTGACCAGCGCCTTCTTGCCGTCCAGTTGTCCCACGGTGGTCCTCCTTGTTTTGTTGGGTCGCTTGTGGGGTGAGCGGTGAACCGGCCGGCCGGGTGGTCGACGCGGGGCGCAGGGCCCGCAGCCCCAGTCTGCTCTTTGATGTTGTATATCATCAAAAATGATTATGACCTCTGTCATCAACACTGTCAAGCCGGAGCGCGTATGGACACTCTTTTTGATGGCGGGTATCATCAGACCGGGCGCGATGTCGACCTCGGTCCGCACGAGGCGGCGCCGCCTCGTCGAGGAGGTGTCCCGGTGCCACGCATCACACAGGAGCAGAAGAAGCTCAACCGCGAAAAGATCGTCAGCGCGGCAGGCGAAGGTTTCAGGCTGCGTGGCATCGACGGCATCGGCATCGAGGAGCTGATGAAGGCCGCCGGAATGACACACGGAGGGTTCTACAACCACTTCTCCTCGAAGATGGACCTCGCCCTCGAGGTCTATAGCCGCGGCTTCGCCGACTCGCTGGACGCGCTCGCCGCCATCCGCGGTGCCCACCCCCGCTCCGCCAGAGCGGCCCTGCGCGACATGATCGACGGATACGTGACGGCCGCCCACCGCGATCACCCGGAAACCGGCTGCGCCTCAGCCACCCTGGCAGCCGACGCCGCACGCCACAGCGTCGCAGCCCAGACAGAGTACCAACGGGGGCTTGAGGGCTACTTCAGCGCCATCACCGAGATGGTGCTCGATCGCGCGCACCAATCCGGCACCGAACTGAGCGCGGCGGAAGCCCGCGAACAGGCGATAGCACTGTTCTGCCAGATGGTCGGCTCGCTGGTGGTCTCCCGTGCCGTCGCCGAGGCCGACCCCGCACTGTCCGACGAGGTCCTGACCGCCAACCGCGGGCAGCTCGGACAGAGGTGAAGAACCCCGACCTGAGGCCCGGTGTCCGGAGGTCGGGGTTGCGACGCGATAATTCCGAGAGCGACATGGTGACCCGTCGGCAAGTCCAGATACGCTCCGCTCACTGTCGCGAGCCACCGCGGCGCGTGGCGACCGCCGAGTCGCGTCCCATCCCCCACCACCGTCATGCCGCGCGGTGCAAATGTTAAGAATTATGAAGGTCGTTGTCGATTACCCGTTTATTACCGCTGCACCGTGTTCCCCGATGCGAGTTCTGCTCGGCGACCACACCCACGGCGCAACCGCTGGTACGTTGGTCCTGTCGTCGGTTGGAAACGGTCGTCGCGATGGGTTCTCGACGCACGATTTTTCCGAGATCGCCCGTACCTCCCGAGCACGTCGTCCTGCCGGAGGGTCGAGCGGGAGCCCTGCCCGACGGGGTCGACTTCGGGGCCGGGGCGTGCCTCGGCATACCGGCGCGCACGACCCACCGTTGCGTCTTCGCCGACGGCCCCGTTGCGGGGATGGTCGTTCTGGTG
>CAXTDD010000077.1:0-6119 GCA_964242955.1 uncultured Rubrobacteraceae bacterium
CCTTGCGGATCCTGACCTCTTCCTTGGCCACCGCCCGCTTGTCGACCACGACCTCCTCCTCGGTGACGGGGACGGACACCTCGTCCTCGCCTATCTGCGCCTCCGTGGCCTCCCCCGAGACCGGAACCCGCTCGACGCTCACTTCCTCGTGCTTTACGGGCACCTCGATGCGCTCGCGGTCGGTGCGCACGCGCTTGCGGACCCTCATGGAGCCGGCCTCGCGCTCCCGTGTGCCGGCCCGAAGCTCCTCCTCGCTCCTCTGGACCCTCAGCTCGTCGCGGTCCTCCAGGTCGCTTCCCTCCTGGGAGAGGCCCTCGCGGTCTCGGTCGTGCTCGCGGAACTCGCCGGACTCGGTGTCGCCCTGGCTCATGCCCGCGCCGACGGTGCCGGCCGATGTCGCGCCTGTGGTGCCGGCCCCGGAGTGCTCGCCGGTCTCCGAGCCCTCGTAGTCGCCGTAGGAGCCGGAGCTCGTGGCGGCGCCGAGGCCGTAGTAGGAGCGGACCTCGTTCTCGTAGTCGGGGGTGATCTCGCGGTCGTCGTCGAAGGCCGGCCCGTTCTTGACCGCGTCCTTGGTCTGGGATACCTCGATGAAGCCCTGCTCGTTGTTCACCGTGGTGATGTCGGCGGGGATGAGGGTGGAGCTGGTGCCCAGGAAGCCCATCTTGACGCCGAAGTACTCTGGCTGATCGTTCTCGTCGAGGAACAGGTCGTCGACCTTGCCGATCTTGGACCCGTTCTGGTCCATCACGGTGTAGCCGGCGTACTGGTCCTCTACCGCCGTGTACCCGTCGCTGCGCTGGTCGTAATCCGTCACGAAGCTCTCCTTTTTGTCGCTTGCTTCTTCTACTCCGCGATCCCCGCGTCCGCCGCTCTTTCTCTCTTCTTACCGGCCCCCCGCGCATCCGACCTCTCCTGCAAGAGGCCTGGTGTCCGAGGGGTGAAATAAGAGAAAGGAGGAGCGGACACCGGATCACTACGCTATAAACTTATCCGTCCTACAGTGATCTCAAAACCGTTTTCGGCGCTTTTTGTCAAAGATGTGTCAAAAGGTGTAGGCTCTCGGACCCGAGGGTGCAGGACGAGAGGCGAAACCTCACGTTTGGCGCGGGAAATATCCGGAAATGGGGGTACGCGGCGTCCCTTTGCCCGCCGGTTTGGGTCCCGCGGGGCGCTTCGGGGACCGGAAAATTCGTCCGGCGCTTCCGAGGGTGCATAATGGCCGCCTGGCACGGCTACGAGATGAGAGATCGGCGGACGAACCATTGGGGGCTGCAGCAGATCACACCGGGTATCCGGAGGCGGCGCGCGTACTCGGGGAACGCTTCGAGGAGATCTTCGAGGACTACGAGCGCACGCTGGCCGAGAGCGGCAGCCTCCTCGTCGTCGGTGATGGTACGACGAGGGACCAGCTCAGGAAGAACGCCGCGAACGTGCTCGGGCGCGCCGCGAAGGTCCTCGCGGGGGAAGAGAAGTCTCTGCTCGCGGTCGAGGAGGAGATCTACCGCAACATAGAGTCCTCTGACGAGCCCCTCAACCCGCACCCGGACGAGTCGTTTCGGGCCGGGGTGGCGCTCTGCAAGGCGGCCGTCGGGGTTGTGGTCAAGAACCTCGTGCCCGGGACGTCCCCGGCGGAGGTGGCGGGGATCGCGCTCGCCGTCCAGGAGATCGTGATGGACCGGGTCTCAAGGATGGTGATGGCCTCCTACGTAGACTACCTGCTCACCAAGGTGAAAGAGACCCAGTTTGAGGAGCGGGCGCGCTTCTCCCGCGAGCTGCACGACAGGCTGGCCCACCAGATGACGGTCGTCACCCAGAGCATGGACCTCTACGAAGCTTTCAGGGACACCGACGCCGGGAAGGCCCAGAAGAGGTTCGACCTCGCCCGGCGGTCGGCCCAGGGTGCGCTCGACCTGATGGGCGAGTTCTCGCGCGAGCTGCGGCTGATGGAGACCTCGGATGGCTTGAGGATCGCGCTCCAGAACCTTATGAGGATCAGCGTCCCCGAGGACGTCGACTGGGAGGTCTCGTTCGAGGGCGAGGAGGAGCACCTCCCCGACTACGTGCGCGACCAGCTCTACATGGTTTTGAGGGAAGGTGTGCGCAACGCCGTCGCCCACTCCGGCTCGGACCGGATAACGGTGGAGGTCGGGGTCACCCCGAAGCAGGTGACGGCCGTGGTCAGGGACCACGGGAGCGGCTTCCAGACGGACGGTACGGCCCCGGAAGGCATGGGCCTCCAGTCGATGGAGGAGCGCGCCTCGCTCTTGGGGGGCACCTTCGAGCTGGGACCGGACCCCGAGGGCGGGGCCAGGGCCAAGGTGCGCCTGCCGCTCGTGAAAGGGAGGGGCGCATAGAAGGCCGGCCGATAAGGGTGATCCTGGCCGACGACCACGCGATGGTGCGCCAGGGGTTCTCGGAGATGCTCTCGGCCGACGCGGGCATGGAGGTGGTCGGGGAGGCCGAGAACGGCCTGGAGGCCGTGGCGCTGGCCCGAAAGACCGCCCCCGACGTGGCGATCCTGGACGTGGAGATGCCCGTCATGGGGGCGCAGGCCGCCCTGAAAAAGATGCTCGCCCTCTCGCCGCCCCCCAAGGTCGTCATCGTCACCGTCTTCGGCGACAGGCGCCTGGTGGAAGAGCTGCTCGCGCTCGGGGCGAGCGCCTACCTCTCCAAGAGCGCCCCCATGCGGACCCTGCTCGACACCGTGCGCTCCGTAGCGGGCGGCGGGGACGAGGAGAACGTGATCGTCTCGGTCCCCCGCGAGACGATGCACAGAGCCGAAGAAGGCGATCCCGGAGACGGGCTCACCCCCAGGGAGCGGGAGGTCCTCCTGCGCGCCGCCCGGGGCTTCGGCAACGGGCGGATCGGGGAAGACCTCCACCTCTCGAAGGGGACGGTCAAACGCCACCTCTCAAACGTCTACGAAAAGCTCGGCGTCCATTCCCGGGGCGAGGCCGTCGGCAGGGCCGTCTCTGAGGGTTGGATCTCCTCCTGGGACATCTCCCGGACCACCGACTAGCCGGGACACCCGCAACCGCCGCGTATACAACTGGATGCATTTTGGCCCTTCGGCCGCCGTTGGCGGTCGACGAATCGGCTTTCAGCGGTTTGGATCGAGAGACTCGGCGCCCGCCTCCTTTCCCTTCCCCACCTTTTTACTCCTGAAGCGGGCGCCGGTCTCCGTACCCGCCAGCATACCGATCCTGCGACCCCGCGCAACCCCACGGCCGCGGACGGGGCGCCGCGCGTCGGTGCGGACGGGGGCTGGATCGGGGATACTGTCTGTAGCCGCGGCCGGGCCGGCCGTCTGGCGGGGGACTCCCGGGCGTTAGGAGGAGTGGCGAGATGGAGAGACCCGTCTCTTCGGGGCGGACGGTGTACGCGGGCATAGGGCTGGTCTTCGCGCTGCTCCTCGGCGGTTACTTCGTCTACCGGATCACCGGCGTCGTGCTCGCGTTTTTTCTGACGATCCTGTTCTCCATCATACTCAGCGCCCCGGTCAACTACCTCCACCGGCGGGGGCTGCCGCGGGCCTGGGGGATGCTGGCCGTGATCTTGGCGGTCGCCGGGGCGCTCTGGCTCTTCGGCCTCGCGGTCGTCCCCGCCGTCGAGGCGCAGTCCCGCCAGCTAGTGGCGGCCTTCCCGGCGCTGGTCGAGGAGGCCCTGTCCCTGTTCAACCGGGCCCAGGGCTTCTTCGGGCTCGGCGCCCGGGTCAGCCTCGACGGGGGGAGCTTATCGGAGATCGGACGCCAGGTTTTGACCGGGAGCACAGTGAGCACGGCGGCAGGTGTCGGGTTGACGCTCGCGACCGTGGTCTCTTTAGGGCTGGTGGTGCTCATCTCCACCATCTACCTGGTCATCCGGCCCGGGCCGTGGGTCAACGGGTTCGTCTCGCTCTTCCCCGCCGGGTGGCGCCAGAGGGCGCGGGAGGTGCTCTGGGAGATGTACCACACCGTGCAGCGGTGGTTTATCGGGCAGCTCGCGGCCATGACCTTTATCGCCGTGTTCTGGGCCATATCGCTCTCGGTGATCGGGGTACCGTTCGCCCTGCTTCTGGGCATCTTTAGCGGCCTGGTCTCGTTCGTCCCCTACGTGGGCGCGGTTGTCTCGGTCGTGGTGCCCCTGCTCTTGGCCCTCATCTCCGAGCCGTTCACGGCCGTCTACGTGGTCCTGGCCTTCGTCGCCATCCAGCAAGTCGAGGGCAACATCCTGCAGCCGATCTTGATGAGCCGGGCCGTGCACCTGCACCCGGCGCTCGTGATCTTCGCCATCCTCACGATGGGCACGCTGTTCGGCATCGTGGGCGTCTTTCTGGCCGTCCCGCTGGTGGCCGCCGTGCAGGTTCTCGTTCGCGAGCTGTGGGTGCGCCAGATGGACGAAATGGGCACCGACCCCAACCCCCCATCCCACGCCCCGAGGACGCGTAAGCTCCCGGACTTCGTCGGCCGGGCCCTGGCCTCTCTCCGGCCACCGCGCTAGGAACCGTCCCTGCCACATCCCGGCCCCGAACCCGGGCCGGGCGCGCCGGCGGCGTCATCGTGTTAGCTTGTATCCCTGGAGGAAGGAGGCCACACCAACATGTACCTCTCTCGCCACGGGACCGCAGGCGGCCCCCGATGGGCGCTGGACGGACGCTACCTGCCGGGGGACTTCGCGCTGGGCCGGCTGCTCGCGGGGCCAGCGGCGGAGGTGCGCGCCTCCCTCCAAGACCCGCGGACCGGAGAGCCGGCCGAAGGTCCCCTGCTGGCCCCGGTAGAGGATTACCAGGAGGTCTGGGCGGGCGGGGTCACCTACAGGCGGAGCCGCGAGGCCCGCGAGCACGAATCGGCCGACGCGGACGCCTACGCCAGGGTCTACGATGCCGAGCGCCCGGAGCTCTTCTTCAAATCCCACGGGTGGCGCGTGGCCGGCCCCGACGCCGACGTGCGCGTCCGCCGCGACAGCCGCTGGAACGTGCCCGAACCCGAGCTCGTGCTCGTCCTGAACAGCCGAATGGAGATCGTCGGCTACACCGCCGGCAACGACGTCTCCTCCAGGGACATCGAGGGCGAGAACCCGCTCTACCTCCCGCAGGCGAAGGTCTACGACGGCGCCTGCTCTTTAGGCCCCGGCATCGTGCTGGCCCGTCCGGACGCGTTGCTGGACCTTCCCATACGGCTTTGCGTCCGGCGGGGGGGCGGGCCCGTCTTCGAGGACGGGGTCTCGACCTCCAAGATGAAGCGTCCGCTCGGGGAGCTCGCAGAGTACCTCGGCAGGGAACTCTCGCTCCCGTCGGGCGCCTTCCTGATGACGGGGACGGGCGTCGTGCCGGGTGACGACTTCACGCTGACGCCGGGGGACCGGGTCGAGATCTCCGTCGGGGAGCTCGTCCTAAAGAACGGCGTGACGGAATAGCAGGATACGAAATAAGACGGGCGAGAATCGGGTAGGACAAAGGCGCGCATCCCACGACCGGGTTTGGAGGAAACCATGATCGAATCGCAGACGGAGGCCCTGAACTTTATCGGCGGCGAGTGGGTCCCGGCCGACTCCGGCGAGACCTCCGACGTCCTCAACCCCTCGAACCCCTCCGAGGTCCTGGGGACCACCCCGAAGTCTGACAAGGCCGAGACCGCAAGGGCCGTCGAGGCCGCGGCGTCAGCGCTGCCGGGATGGAAGGCCACGCTCCCCGCCTCCCGCGGCGCCGTCTTGATGGAGGCCGCCACCATCATCGAGTCGCGCGAGGACGAGCTGGCGACGCTCATGGCCCGCGAGGCCGGCAAGCCGATGAAAGAGGCCCGCATGGAGGTCGGGCGCGCCGCCAGCATCTTCCGCTACTACGGCTCCGAGGGCTGGCGCCTGGACGGCATCTCGCCCCCCTCCGCAAGGCCCGGCGTCACCCACGGCTCTATCAGGGAGCCGCTCGGGGTCATCGGCCTCATAACGCCGTGGAACTTCCCGCTGGCGATACCTTCCTGGAAGATGGCCCCGGCCCTCATCTGCGGCAACACCATCGTCGTGAAGCCCGCCGCCAACGCCTCCCTCAACGCCGCCGCCCTCGTCGGCATCCTCTCCGAGGCAGGACTTCCCGACGGCGTCGTCAACATGGTCACGGGCCCGGGCTCCACCGTCGGCGACGC
>CAXTDD010000077.1:6219-8021 GCA_964242955.1 uncultured Rubrobacteraceae bacterium
GCGACGGCGCAGGAGGAGATCTTCGGCCCCGTGCTGGCCGTCATCAGGGCCCGCGACTTCGACCACGCGGTAGATCTCGCCAACGACACCCGCTACGGCCTGACCGCCGGCATAGCCACCAAGTCCCTGCGCTACGCCTACGAGTTCATGGCCCGCTCGGAGACGGGCCTGGTGAACGTGAACCTGCCGACGGCGGGCCTGGAGTTCCAGGTGCCTTTTGGGGGCAACAAGGAGAGCGGCGTCGGCGGTAGGGAGCAGGGTCCGGCGGCCCTGGACTTCTACTCGGCGTGGAAGACCGTCTCCATCATGCCGCTGTAGGCCCATGAAGGCTACGGGCTTCACCCACGTCAGCGTCAGCGCCAGGGACCTCGAGGAGTCGATCCGGTTCTACGAAGACTTCTTCGGCATGAAAGAGGTCCCCTCGCCGGACTTCTCCGGCCCGGTGCGCTGGCTGCGCGTCGGCGACCTCACGCTGCACCTCTTCCTCGACGACGACCCGCCACCCGCCAGGCACCACTTCGCCTTCGACGTGGACGACTTCGAGGCCGCGTACACGAAGGCCCAGGAATGGGGCGTCCAGGTGGGATCTGGCAACTACTCGACCGTTAGGGAGTTGCCCGGCGGGGAGGTGCAGATGTACATAAGAGATCCGGCAGGGAACCTGGTCGAGATCAACGGCCGCGACGCCGCGGCACTCGACCCGGCGGTTATCGGCGAGACGCGCAAGGTCGGCGGTCCCGCGGACGCCATCCTGTACCTGGAGCCCCGGAGAGGAGAAGGACGATGATAGACGCCGGTTTGAAGGCGTTCACCGAGAACTCGGCGCTGCCGGACAGGGCGACGAACGTGGACGAGATCCCCTGGGTCCCCCAGGGCGAGCGGGTCTGGTTCAAGCCCCTACGCTTCGACCTCGCCACGGGGCGTTGGATCAACCTGCTAAAGGTCCAGGGCTCGGGCAAGGTCAACCGCCACCGCCACACCGGCGGCCAGGTCATGGGCTACTGCGTGAAAGGCTCCTGGCGCTACCTCGAACGCGACTGGGTCGCGAGACCCGGAACCCTCGTCTACGAGCCCCCCGGCGACATCCACACCCTCGTCGTGGACGAAGGCGTAGACGAGATATGCAGACCCTCTTTATCCTCGAAGGCACCGTCCAGTACCTCGACGACGAGGACGGCCTGATCTACCAGGACGACGTCTTCTCCAAGCTGGAACGCTACACGAAGTTCTGCGAGGACCGGAACATAGACCCCATCGACCTCCGCTACTGATGGCCGTCCTCGACGACCTCAAACTCGACGGCAAAGCGGCCCTCGTAACCGGCGCGGCCCGCGGCCTCGGGGCCGGCATGGCCGTTGGTTTGGCTGAGGCCGGCGCGGACGTGGTCGGCCTGGACGTCCTACCGATGGACGAGACCGAAGAAAAAATCGTCGCCACCGGCCGCCGCTTCCACCCCATGAACAGAGACCTCCTCGAAACCAGGGCTAAGGGCGCCGCGGAGATCGTCGATGAATGCGTCTCCGAGATGGGCCGCCTGGACATACTCGTCAACAACGCCGGCATCATCCGCCGTGGTGCGGCCCTGGAGTTCGAGGAAGAAGACTGGGAGAGCGTCATCCAGATCAACCTCTCAGCAGCCTTCTACCTCAGCCAGGCGGCGGCCAGGCGTTTTGTGGAACAGGGCGACGGGGGCAAGATCGTAAACACAGCCTCCGTCCTCTCCTACGAGGGTGGCATAACCGTTCCATCCTACGCCGCCTCCAAGGCCGGCATCGCCAACCTCACGCGCGCCCTCTCCAACG
>CAXTDD010000078.1:0-7964 GCA_964242955.1 uncultured Rubrobacteraceae bacterium
CGCCGTAGACAATGCCGGGGGGTTGGGGCGGCCGGGGCAGCGGGGCTGGCGCGCGCGGGCGGCGGGGCGGCGGGGGGCAGGCAGGGCGGGGGGCCGCTCAGGATCGTCTACCAGCCGGGGACGACGACCTACGCGCAGCTCGTCATCATGGAGAGAGAGGGGTGGCTGGCCGAGGATCTGCCCGACTACGACATCTCGTGGACCCAGGTCGATGCCGGGGCGGCGGTTCGGGACGCGATGGTCAACGGCGAGGCCGACGTCGGGGCCGGGGGGATAGGGCCTTTCCTCGTGGGGTACGACTCGGGGATCGACTGGAAGATCCTCAGCGGCCTCAACGACATCGAGATGTGGTTGATGGTCAACGAAGACAAGTTTCAGAGCCTCAAAGACTTCGGACCGGACGACAAGATCGCCGTGGTCGCCCCCGACTCCATCCAGGCCGTCATCCTGCGCAAGGCGGCCGAGGAGGAGCTCGGGGACCCGAGGGCGCTGGACAACAACCTCGTCTCGCTGCCGAGCCCCGACTCTTACCAGGCGCTCTTGAGCGGCCAGATCGCGGGCCACTTCACCGCCCCGCCTTACCAGTTTCAGGAGCAGGACGAGGGAGCGCGGCCCATCGTCAGGAGCTTCGACCTCTTCGACCGGCACAGCCTCATCAGCATCTGGGTGCTCGGCGAGTACCACGACGCCAACCCGCAGGCGATGGAGGCCGTCTACTCCAACATCCAGCGGGCGACGAAGCTGATAAACGACGACCCTGGCCGCGTCGCCGAGATCCTGGCCGAGGTCTCCGAGATCGATCCCGCCGACGAGGAGCGGTTCCTCACGGAGGAGAACGTCCACTGCACGACCACCCCACGGGGCTTCATCTCCTTCGGGGAGTTCATGCAGAGCGCGGGCCTCATCAAAGAAGTCCCCGGCTCCTGGAAGGACTTGATCTACCCGAACCTCAAGAACGCCGACGGAAGCTGACCGCTGAAAGCGTGGTCTCGGGAAGGCTCCCTTCCTGAGGCCGCCTCAAGCGCGTCGCGCCAGGTAGACGCCGAGCAGGATCACGGCCGCGCCCGCCACTTTGCCCCATCCCAGGCCTTCTCCCAGGAGCAAGACGCTGGCGGCCAGCCCGACCAGGGTCACGACGTACATGTAGACCAGGACCTTGTTGGCCCCGATGCGGGAGACGTTGGCCTGCCACGCCGCGATGGCGAAGCCGCTGGCGAGCAAGGTCGAGTAGGCGACGGCCACCCAAGACGCCGAACTGACGGAACCCCACTCTACGGAGCCTAAGGGTTCGGAGAGGCCTGGCAGGCCGGTGAGCGCGAAGGGAGTGACCGTGGCGCCGCCAAACAGCATGGTCCAGCCCGCCACCAGGAGCGGGTCGTGGCGGCGCAGGACCGGGAGGGACAGCACCGCGTAGGCCCCCCAGGAGAGGGCGCTCAGGCAGACGAGCAGGTCCCCCGCTACGGACGCCTCTGGGGAACCCAGGCCCCCGCCCACGACCAGGGCCACGCCCGTTACGGCGAGTCCGAGGCCCAGCACGTTGCGCCACGAGGCCCGCTCGAGGCGAAGGGCGACGCCGAGCAGGAGGCCCCAGATCGGGGCCGTGGCGAAGATCAGGGCGCCGTTGGAACCGCTGGTGAGGCCGAGGCCGACGGTGTAGCCGACCTGGTTGAGGGCGACCCCGACGAGCCCGAGGCCGAACATCGTTGGAAGATCCCGCCAGCCGATCCCCGCCTTCCGCCCGGAGAACCGCAGCAGGGCCAGCAGCATCAGCCCGGCCAGCACGTACCTCACGGGCACGAGCACCAGCGGCGGAAACCCTTCCAGGGCGTACTTGACGGCGACAAAGTCCAGCCCGACGAAGACGGCGGCGAAGAACAACGATACCTCGGCGACGACACCCGTCCTGCGGGGCGTCGGCCCGGTCATCGTGCGGAGTGGTCGTCTGGTTTCGGCACCAGAAGATACTAGCGCCCCATCGCGCATCGTACCTTCGTGGGAGCGCGCCGCGATGACCCTAACGGACGAGTTGGACGATGCCGGCGACGCCTATAACGACGATAGCCCCGCGGAGCACGCCTGCGGGCAGGCGCCGGCCCACCTTCGCGCCGACCTGGCCGCCCAGGATCGCCCCGCCCGCGAGGAGCGCGACCACCGACCAGTCCACGGGGGCCAGGACGGCGAACATCAGCGCGGAGGCGCCGTTGTCCACCGCCTGCAGCACGTTCTTGAGCGCGTTGACCTGCTGTAGCGGTTCGGCCATCAAGAGGCCCATCACGGCCAGCAGGATCACACCCTGCCCCGCGCCGAAGTAGCCACCGTATACGCTGGTCGAGAAGATGGCGAGGATCATGGTCCGGCTCCCTCGTGGCGACGCTCCCTCCCGCCAACCCTCCAGACGCCGACCCAGCCACGGCTCGACCACCACGAGCAACATGGCCGCGCCGATCAAGACGGGAGCCACGACCCGGAAGACGCCCGGCGGCAACACGACGAGCAGGATCGCCCCCGCAACTCCGCCGAGCAGAGCCGCTAGCGAGTAGCGCACGAGCCGACCGCGGGAACCGGATAACTCTCCGCGGTACCCCACGGCGCCGCTCACGGAGCCCGGTGCGAGCCCGATGTTGTTCGCCACGTTGGCCGCCACGGGCGGCAGGCCGACCCAGAGAAGAACCGGAAAGGTAACGAGGGTCCCCGAGCCAACGACCGTGTTGACGACGCCGGCCCAAACGCCGGCCAGGACGACGATGATGGCCTCGATCCACGTCACCCTCCCACCCTAACGCAAGGCGGACCGCTTTCCCAGAGCCCGCAGGGTCGCCAACCAGGAACCGCCCCTCCGTGCGGCTTTCCGGCCGGCATACAAAGCTGTCGGGGACTGTGCAGTTCGTGGTAGGGTGGGACCATGATCCCCGCGGTGGAAGACAAGAAGGCCGAGGTCGCGAAGCTCTGCGAGAAGTACGGCGTGGAGAAGCTCGACCTGTTCGGCTCCGCCAGCGGAACTGGTGACGGATTCGATCCCGACCGCAGCGACCTGGATTTTGTCGTGTCTTTCGAGCGGCGCGACCCCCCGGACCTCTTCCACAGGTACTTCGGTTTGCAGGAGGATCTGGAGACACTCCTCGGGCGCAGGGTGGATTTGGTGACGGAGAACGCCCTGGCCAAGGATCCTTCCTTCGCAGCGGATATCTCTAACACCAGGGTGCCACTGTATGCGGCCTGAGCGGACACCCCGCACCCTACGGCAGATGGAGGATGCCAGCTCCTTCGTTCTGTCTGTTACCGAGGGTAAATCGTTCGCGGACTACGCCGCTGACCGCCTGCTGCGCCAGGCCGTGGAGAGGAACCTGCAGATCATCGGCGAGGCGGTCGGGCGCTTGAGGCGCGACGATCCGGCGACCGCCGACCGGCTGAGCGAGCACGAAAAGATCGTGGGGTTCCGCAACGTGCTCGTCCACGGCTACGACCTGATGGACCAGGGTATCGTCTGGGAAACGATCCGGACCAGCCTCCCTCTTCTGCGTTCGGAGGTCGAGGAGCTGCTGAAAGATCACGGGTAGCAAGGCCGGATCAAGTACCCGACAACCGGAACGCCTTACCGGCCACCCTTCATCCCTTGGATAAGAACCTCCGCGACCTCCGGCCGGGAGAACTCCGGCGGCGGGTATTCGCCGCGCTCGAGCATCTCGCGCAGGCGCGTCTCGGAGAGGAAGACGTGGGATGAGGGATCGTGGGGGCAGGTCTTGGAGGAGACCATGCCGTAGCACTCCCGGCAGAAGAAGGCGTGCTCGAAGAAGAGCGACGTTATGCCGAGCTCTCCCGGACCGAACTCGTCGAAGATGTGCTGGGCGTCGTAGGTGCCGTAGAAGGAACCGACGCCGGCGTGGTCGCGGCCGACGATGAAGTGGGTGCAGCCGTAGTTCTTGCGGCAGAGGGCGTGGAAGACCGCCTCCCTGGGACCCGCGTAGCGCATGGCGGCCGGGAAGACGGCGAGCATGGTGCGGTCCTTCGGGTAATACTTCTCCAGGATCGTCTCGTAGGAGCGCATCCTCACGGCGGCCGGGACGTCGTCCGGGCTCGTCTCGCCGACGATGGGGTTGAGGAGGAGGCCGTCCACGGTCTCAAGGGCGCTCTTCTGGATGTGCTCCAGGGCGCGGTGGATGGGCTGGCGGGTCTGGAAGCCGACGATCCGCCGCCAGCCCCTCTCGCGGAAGGTCGCCCTGAGCTCTTGGGGCGTGTAGTAGTGGCGGGGGAACGGGCCGGGGTCGGGCGGACGGATCAGCTCCACCTCCCCGCCGAGCGCCACGTCTCTCCGGCGGCGGAGGGCGGCGACGCCCGGGTGGTCCCCGTCGGTGGTCCTGTAGACGAGACGGGCCTCGCGCTCCCTGTCGTAGCGGTAGCGTTCGCGCAGGAGCATCGTGGCGACCGGCTCGCCCGCGCCGTCAACGAGGGAGATCTCGGCGTCCTCCGGGAGCCCTTTGGCCCGCTCCTCGTCCACGGTAAGCGTGACGGGCAGTGTCCAGACGGTCCCGTCGGGGAGGCGCATGTCCTCGACCACCGAGTCGTAGGCGTCGCGGTCCATGAAACCCTCCAGGGGGCTAAAGACGCCGGTCGAGATCATCTCCAGGTTCGACAGCGCCCGCGGCCCCAGAGGCACCTTCGGCAACCTCGACGCCTCCCGCAGACGCTCCTGCCGCTCCTCGGCCGGCACCACCCGGTCCACCAACCGACCGCCGTGGGGCTCGATGGGCCCGTCGTCGGAAGCCTTGCCGACCTCCACCGGCCGGGACGGCGCCCCGCCGGGGCGCGGCGCGGCGGGGATGGCGTGGGCGGCGAGCTCATAATAGTAGGGCAGGCACCGCTCGTAGACCTCTTCGAGCTCCGCAGGCAACTCGGGGTCGCGGCGGGTCGCCGGCTTTATGCCGGTACTCTGTTCGGCGGCGTCGTGCCAGCCCTCCCAACTGTCCCAGTGCTCCACGTCCCGCGACTCCCAGGTCAGCGAGCCCGCGCGGAACGGGATCTCCAAATGCTCGCAGTACGCCGCCAGCACGCCCGCCGGGTTCTCCGAGAACGTCATCGCGTCCACCACCGCGACCTCCTCGCCGCCCTCCGTCGCGTACCGGAAGAGGTCGTAGAGGTCCTCGTAGCCCGTCTCCTCGAACGTGAAGTCCGGCCACATCTTGTAGAGCGAGACGAGCACGTACTTCGGGTCCCGCACGATAAACGTGTTGACGAACCGGGAGGCGAACTCGGGGCTCAGGAGGTTCTTGGCCTGGTAGGCCATGTCCTTGACGAAGACGCGCTTCTCGCGGGGCGCGAGCACGCTGGCGAGGACGTTCTCGAAGGAGTACTCGGGCTTCGGCCCGGCGTCAGCGTAGCGGTCGCTTGGACGGTCCGGACCGTAGTAGTAGGCGTCGGAGAAAGGCTCGTGTAGGACCTCGAAGTCGTCGCGCTCGACGAACACGCGCTCGAAGGCGGTGGAGATCGATCGGGGCACCGCCCACAATGCTACCGGTTTGTCCCCGTTCAAGCCGGGGGGACCTCGCGCAGCCGGCCCGTCTCTACTTCGTAGACGAAGCCACGGACGGCGTCCTTATTGGGGATAAAGGGGTTCGTCTTTATCTTCTCGATGGACTCGCGCACGTTCTCGTCCAGGTCAGAGAAAGACTCCAGGGCGAAGGGCGGCCTGACGCCGGTGTCGGCCTCTATCGCGTCCTTCACCTCGTCGTCGGAGAATGTGAGCATCCCGCAGCCGGTGTGGTGTATCAGGACGATCTCCGTCGTCCCGAGCAGGCGCTGGCTGATGACGAGCGACCGGATCTCATCGTCCGTAATGACCCCGCCGGCGTTCCTGATAACGTGCGCGTCCCCGAGCTCCAGCCCGAGCATCCCGTGCACGTCGAGCCGCGCGTCCATGCAAGCGACCACCGCGACACCCTTGGCCGGGGGCAGCGGCAAATCCCCTTTATCAAAGCCCTCGGCGTACTCCTCGTTGTTCCTCAACAAATCATCCGTAACGCCCACGCGTCTCCTTTCTCTAGAGGTTTCAGGCTTCAGGTTCAGGCTTCAGGTTCAGGCTTCGGGTCGCCTCTTTCGGAGGCTTCCAGGTCTTTTCTGATGCCTGCAACCTGACACCTGAAGCCTTCTTCTAAGCCATATTCGCTTTCAGGGCGTCGGCGAGCTGGTGGACGGGCGTCAGGGTCTCCGGGTTCTCCCGTTCCATGTAACGCACGAAATGCTCCTCGCCCTCGAAGTTCATCTTGGGGTTGGACTCCTTCTCCTCTCCGAGCACCGAGTACTCCCTGCCGTTGTAGTCGTGGCCGGGGAAGACGAGCAGCTCGTCCGGCAGGGCCATGTAGGTGTGGTAAAGCGTGTGGTACGCGCGCACCGCGTTGCCGTTGGGCAGGTCGGTTCGGCCGCAGGAGCCGATCAGGAGGGCGTCGGCCGACAGAACTCTGCCGGGCAGCAGCACGGAGACGAGATCCTTGGCGTGGCCCGGCGTGTGGAGGAACTTCATGGTCACGTTTCCCACGGACAACCTTTCGCCGTCCTCGACCCTAACGTCCACGCAGCTCGCCGGCGCCTCCCTGTGCATGACCAGCTTCGCGGTGGTCTTGGACCGGATCTCGCGCGCCCCCGAGAAGTGGTCCGCGTGGGTGTGGGTATCTATCACGTAGGAGACCTTCAAGCCGTGCTCGAAGACGGCGTCGAGCACCGGCTCGACCATCTCCTCCTCGGGGTCGATGATCGCCGCCCGCCTCAAATTGGAATCGGCGACGAGGTAGCCCAGACAACCCCGCTCGACGCGGAACTGCTCGAAAAGGTAGTCCTGCTCGCCCCTCTCCACCGGCTCTCCTCCTTCTGACCCCCGACGTCCCCGCCGGACGACCCGCCAGGCCCGGTGGGTATCCTAGACCATACCCCGCCGCCGTGTCGGCCTGGCCCGTTTACGGGGACCCCTCCATCTCCGGCACGAAGTCCAGCGGCGAGCCCGCCGGGATGAGCCGCTCCCTACCGGTGCTCTCCTCGAACTCGCGGACGGCGTTGTGGGCGTGCTGCATCACCCACCAGCGCACGTAGCGCTGGTTGACCGGCTCGCGCTCCTTCGGGTCCTCGAGGAGGTTCGTGATGCGGGCGAAACCCAACGGCAGTTCCGGGTCGTGGAAGTGCTGCTGGCGCTTGAAGTTGATCTTGAACTGCCCCCACTTGACCGCGTGCAACTCCTCGTTGAGCCACACGATGCACGAGGCGCGATCCGAGGTGTCCTGCTCTCCGAGAAACAGCGGGCTCTGGTTTATCCCGTCTATCGTGCGGTCCGACGGCGTTTCGCAACCGGCCCATCCCAGCAGCGTGGTGAACATGTCCGTCACGTGGACGAGCTCGTTACTCTCGCGGCCGGCGGGGACGTGGCCTGGGTGACGGATCAGGCACGGCGTCCTGATGCCGCCCTCGGCCGAACTGAAGTACGACCCGTCGAAGAAACCTCCGGTCCCGCGCCCGATCATGTGGTCCTCGGCCCCGTTGTCCCCCGCGAACACGACGACGGTGTTCTCCGCGGCCCCCAACTCCTCCAGCTTGTCGAGCAGCGCCCCGAAATCGTGGTCGAGCATCAACAGACAATCGCCCCAGTCGCCGTTCTCGCTCTGCCCCTTGAACTCGTCTCTGGGGTTCATCGGGAAGTGCATCAACGAGTGGTTGTAGTAGAGGAAGAACGGCCTCTCCGCCCCCACGCTCCGGTCGAGGAAGTCGAAGGCGCGTCGCTGGTACTCGGCGTCCACGTTCGTTTTGAGGTCCTGGGTAAGTTGCTGGTCCCGAAGCTCGTGCGTCCCTTCTCCCTTGCGGCCCTCGTACATGAACGAGTAGCCGTCCCGCTCGGGGACGTAGTGGGGGTCTTCGGGCCAGAGGCACTCGTCGTAGGTGCGGGCCGGGCCGTACCACTCGTCGAAGCCGTGGTCGGTGGGCCAGCG
>CAXTDD010000079.1:0-7884 GCA_964242955.1 uncultured Rubrobacteraceae bacterium
GTTCAGATACTCGGCGGCCGACGCCCCCGACCCCGGGTCCATCCTCATGTCCAGCGGCCCCTCGGAGACGTAAGAGAAGCCGCGCTCGGGCGCGTCGATCTGGAAGCTCGAAAGCCCGAGGTCGAAGAGGACCCCGTCTACCTGATCCCCGCGCCCGGCCATCTCCCATAGGACCTCGTCAAACGGGCCCGGTACGAAGGTGAAGCGGCCGCCGCGCACAAGGTCCCGCGCCCTCGCCGCCGCGTCGGGGGCCCTATCTATCCCGATCACGCGCCCACCGGGAGACGCTTCTTCCAGCAAGCGCCGCGAGTGGCCGCCGCCGCCGAAGGTCGCGTCCACGACCACCGAGCCGGCCCCGATCCCGAGTGCCGAGACGGCCTCCTCCAGCAGCACCGGCCTGTGCCCCGTCGCCATCACGCGCCCAGGTCCCTGCCGGCGAACTCCTCGATGATCTCCGAAAAGGAATCGTCGGCGCCGGAGACGTACCGGTTCCACTCGTCGGTGTCCCAGATCTCCAACCTGTCGTCCACCCCGGTGACGGTCACGTCGCGCCGCAGGCCCGCGTACCCGGCCAGCCTCGTCGGGAGCAACACCCGCCCCTGCCGGTCCAGCGACGCCTCGAAGGCCATCGAGAAGAACATGCGCGAGAGCTGCCGGCCCCGCGCCGAGAGATCCGCGTTCGCTTTGATGTTGGCCTTGAACGTCTCCCACTCCTCCGGCGGAAAGGCGAACAAACAACGGTCCACCCCTTTGGTCACTACGATCCCTCGCTCAAAGTGTGGGCGGAGCCGGGAGGGGAGGGTCAGGCGCCCTTTCTCGTCCAGCGTGTGCTCGTACTCGCCTAGAAGGGCCGTAGCCTCTGCCTCCCACTACGCTCCACTTTGACCCACAACTGGCGAAATTCTTGCATATGCACGGAAAATAAGCAACGTAGGCACCGTCCGGGGGCCCCGAGTGCCCTCCGAAACCCCCGAAACGGCCTCTATACCCATCCCCCAAGGGGTATGGACCCCCTATAAAATACGCTTTACGTGCGGAATTGGGCCCGGCGGTACGTCTCGCGGGCCGGGGAATTGGGGCGTGACATGTGGGAGGCGTCCGAAGGTTACGCCCAACATGTTGTGGGTTCGCAAAACGGAGGTTGAGATACGCGGTGGTGTGCTGAGGAGGCCGTGTGGGCGGGGCTTGCTCGTGGGCCCACCAGGACTCGAACCTGGGACCGTCCGATTATGAGTCGGATGCTCTAACCAACTGAGCTATGGGCCCTTGGCGGCGTACCCTGGGGGCGCCGTCCTGCTCCCCCGGCTGGACTCGAACCAGCAACCCTTCGATTAACAGTCGAATGCTCTGCCAATTGAGCTACAGGGGAAAGGGTGCAGCAGGGAGAATTATACGTCCGGGCCGCGCGCGCTTCAAGGCTACGAAGAGGAGACGCGTAGGGCGCCTTCGAGGGTTCCTATCTCCTCCCGAAGCGCCTCTTTCTCGTCGTAGTCCTCGGTCTCTTGCTGGCTGCGGCGGCGGCTGAGGATCACGAGCCGCAACCAGAGCTCGCGGATGGAGGCCTTCGAGGAGTAGAGGCCGTCCCGACTGATCCTCTGCGCTTCGGCGTCGAGGGCCATTAGCGCGTCCATCAAAGGCCGGGCCCGCTCGTCGGTGAAGACGGCGCCCATGTTCGTGCCCGCGTGCTCCTTTATGATGGCGAAGATACGGGCCTGGGCCTCGTCGCCAAAATCCTCGGGTAGCAGCATCAAGGGTTCGGACAGCGTGGGGACCCGGACCCCCCGTCTGAGAGGTTCCGCGCTGAGGTCGGGACGGGCCAGGATCGTGGCGAGCGTCTCGCGACCGGCTTCTTCGAGCGGGTTGCCCATGCCCGGGGCGCGGCCGGGGTTTCGGGTGGGCCTCTGCGCGCGGGCCGGTGCCACCACGGGCGGCCCCTTCCGGTCGCCCTGAAGCGCCTCCGGGCTCACGCCCAGGGTCTCGGCGGCGAGACGTATAGCCTCCCCGTGGAAGACGGGGTCGTCGATACGCCGGATGAGGTTTTTGATCTCCGGCAGCATCCGGGACCTCTCGGTGGCGTCGGCGCCCCGCGCCCGCCCGGCCTTGCGACGGAAGATGTACTCGAGGAGGGGCATCGCCCGCGACGCCAGCATGGACCTAAACTCTTCCGGCGAGTGCTCCAGCAGCCAGTCCGCAGGGTCCGCCGATAGTCGCAACACGCGCAAGTCCAGCTTCAGCCTCGCCGCCTCGACCGCCGCGTCCGCGTCTCCCGAGTCATCCCTCCCTTCCAGGGATTGCGCGGTCGCGTCGACCCGCTCCAGCGCCCTCTCCCCCGCCGCGTCCGGGTCGAAGAGCACGTAGATCCTGTCCACGTAGCCGCTGAGGGTCCGCAGGTGGGCCGGGGTCGTGGCAGTGCCAAGCGTTGCGACGGCGTTCTTGATGCCAGACTGGTAGAGCATCAAAACGTCCGTGTAGCCCTCCACGATCAGGGCCGCCCGCTCCTTGCGCATCGCCGCGTCTACCTGCGGGAAGCCGTACAAAAGGTCGCGCTTGTTGAAGACCTCCGTCTCCGGGGAGTTGAGGTACTTCGGCTGGGCATCGCCCTGAGCGCGCGCGCCGAAGCCCACGATCCGGCCCCGCCGGTCGGAGATGGGGAAGGTGATCCTGCCCGCAAACCGCTCCCCGCCCCTCGGAGATAACAGCCCCGCCGCGTCGAGCACCGACCGCCCGATCCCCAGCTTCTTGACCGCCTGAAGAAACCCGGAACCCCCGCGCGGGGTGTACCCCAGGCGAAATTCTTCTATAGTAGAACGCTCCATTTGTCTGTCTTTGAGGTAGTCGCGGGACTGCTCGGCCTCGGGGCTCTGGGACTTGAGCAGATACTTGTGGTAGTAGACGGCGGCGGCGGCCAGGGCCCTGTGGATCTCGCGCCGGCGGCCGGCGCGTTTCTTCGCCGCGTCGGAATCTCCTCCGCCCTCGAACTCCAGCTCGACGCCGGAGCGTTCGGCGACGTAGGAGACGGCTTCGGCAAAGTCCAGGGACTTCAGATCCATCAGCAATTTGATGGCGTCGCCGCCCCTCTGGCAGTTGTGGGTGACGCCCATTTTAGTCAGAAAGGAGTGCGAACCTGTGGTGGTTATGTCAACGACCGTCGCGGGCTCATCGCGCGCCTCGGCAACTTGCTGAACGACGGAGACGAAATAGTCCGTGCCATCTATATTGGTAAAGAAGCCTTTCAAAGACTCCTTGCTCAGGAGGCGCACGAAGTAGCTCTTCCTGCGGCGTACGCCGTCGTTGCCCGTTCGGGCGGCCAGGCTGGAAGATGAGCAAACCTGGTCCGATTGAACGCAGAGCGCGAAGATGCCGTACGCCAACTCTTCCGACACCGACGCGGCTGATTTGATCCCGCCCGCGAAGCATCCGTCTGCGTCCATGTAGCCTTCAATCAAGGCAGCCTGACACCCGCGCGACCAGTGGAGGGCCTCGAACGGTACCCGCTTGTCCTCGCAGCCGCGGCCGAACCAGTGCCCGAAGAGTGCGGACAGGTCCGTGCTGGAGCACGCCACCTCGCACAAATTCCCCTCCCCTCGGGAGAACGTGCTGGCCGGTCTGCCGAATTCTTGGTCGAGCACCTGGATCGCCTTGCTCGCCAGGGTGTCTTCCTCGTGCGCGCCGAAGCTCCACTTTACGCCGCCTCTGTAGAGGGACCCTTGGGCCAACCATACGCCGTACAGCCAGGCCGTCCTGGGATTCACGGGCAGGTCGGTGATCCTGGGGGTGTGGGGACCTTTAGAGTAGACCTTTATAACGTCTCCTCCGGGCAGGGACGCATCGCTACGCTTCTCGGCCGGGATCACCGGATACAACCAGAAGTCGCCCGCGCGGACCTCCGACGCGGGTCCGGTGGCGATCCGGACATCCGCGTCTCTCCGGCGCAGCTTCTGAGAGAAACGCATCCCCTTCCCCTGGGAGCTTCGTAGGTGAACGCCGGAGATGGAGCGCAGCGCTTCTTCCCGCGGGATGTAGAGGCAGGTGTGGTCCGGCGTGAGCTCGATACCTTCTTTGGCCGTCCCGGTCGTTATTCTCACGGTCGGCCCCGACTTGAACCATTTGTCGGTGATGGTCTCGCGGCGTCCGTCGAGGCCGATGACCTCGTCGCCCGGTTCGACCGCGGCTATCGGGGTCAGGCCCTTCGAAGTCCAGATGCGCTCGTTGGCCTCCAGGCACCCGAAACAGTAGTAGAAGCCGCGGTCCGGGGAGACGCTGAAGGACGGGGTCTTCTCCTGGTGGTCGGGGTAGGGGCAGAGGCCCGAGAAGCGGGCACCCTGGCGGCGCAGGGCGGTGAACTCGGAGGTTACCTCGACGATGTTGGCGGCCTCGCGCACGTCCTCGATGCTGCGCTGCGAGATCCTCAACCCCGGTCCCCCGTTGTACCGATGTACAAATATGTCCGTCTACGCGCCGTCCCCATCGGGCGTAATGGTACTCTACCGACCGTGAGTATCCGGCAGACATCCCATGAGGCGCCGAGGGCAGGCTACGCCGACTTGCCGCCGGGGGTTGGATTCGAGTCCAAGGACGAGCCCTTGAGGCGGGACATCAACCTGCTCGGCCGGGTGCTGGGTCAGGTCTTGATCGAGCAAGAGGGCAGGCGTCTCTTCGTCGCGGAAGAGGAGATCCGTCTCCTCTGCAAACGGCTGCGCTTCGACTACGACCCCGAGCTCGACGAGCGGCTGCGGCTCCTGATAGAGGGCCTGGACCCCGACGACCTGAACAGGATAGTGCGCGCATTCTCGGTGTACTTCCAACTCGTAAACATCGCCGAACGCTACCATCGGGTCCGGCGGCGGCGCCAGTACGAGGCCCTGCCGGACAACCCACCGCAGCGGGCCTCGGTGGCGAGCGCGCTCTCACGCCTCAAGGACGAGGGGATGGACTCGCATCGCCTGCAGCGGGTGCTCGACGATTTGAGCGTCGGGCTGGTCCTCACGGCCCACCCGACGGAAGCCATGCGCCGGAGCGTGCGGCGCAAGCACGAGCGCATCGCGGACATGCTCGCGGGGCTCGAGTCGCCCTCGCTAACGTGGAGGGAACGCCGGCGGGTGGAAGAGGGGCTTGCCGAAGAGATCACGGTCCTCTGGCAGACGGACGAGTTGAGGGTCCGCAGGCCGGAGGTCGCCCAGGAAATAGAACGGACCCTGCTCTTCTTCGAGCACCCGCTGGTCTCTGCGACGCTCGAAGCGTACCGAGAGTTCGAGGACGAGCTCGCGATCAAGTTCCCCGAAGAGACCCCGCGCCTGGGGCGCGTGCTGGAGTTCGGCTCGTGGGTCGGCGGCGACCAGGACGGCAACCCGTTCGTCGAGCCGCCGATGATAAACACGGCCCTCGGCCTGCACCGAAACCTCGTCATCACCCGCCACATAGACTCCGTCGCCGGGCTGGTGGACCACATGAGCCAGTCCGAGAGGCTGACGGGCGTCTCCGAAGACCTCCGCGCCGCCGTCGAAGCCTACGAGAGACGGATACCGGAGGTGGCCGAACGCTACAGGGCCATCGACCCCAACGAGCTGTACCGCAAGATGCTGCTCTTCGTGGCCGAACGTTTGCGCCGCACGCTCGAAGACGGGGACTCCCCCGAAGCCTACGAAGGCACCTCCGGGTTCTTCGAAGACCTCTCGATCCTTAGAGAGAGCCTGGTGTGGCACGGGGGCCGGCGCACCGCGGACGGGGCGCTGAGGGACCTGATCCGGCAGGCCGAGGTCTTCGGTTTCCACCTGGCAAAGCTGGACGTCCGTCAGGAGAGCTCAACCGTGGTCGAAGCGACGGCGGCCGTGGTCCTGGACGCCACGGGAGAAGACCTCCTGGGGATGGAGGAGGACGAACGCGCCGAACTGCTACGGCGGCTCCTCGCGGCGCCCGAGCCCCTCCGCAACAACCCCGAGAACCTGTCCGAAGAGTCGCGCAAGGTCCTCGACACCTTCGAGCGCATCAACGGGGTCAGGGAGCAGTTCTCCGAGATGCCGGTCGAGACGTTCGTGCTGAGCATGGCCCACCACGCGAGCGACGTGCTCTGCGTGCAACTGCTGGCCCGGCGGGCCGGTCTGTTGGAGGTGGACGCCGACGGTCGTTGCACGGCCAATCACCTTGGTGTCACCCCGCTCTTCGAGACGGTGGACGACCTGAAGCGGGCGCCCGAGGCGCTGCGGCGGCTACTGGAGGATCCGTTCTACAGGTCGTCCCTCTCCCACGGCGGCAACCTGCAGGAGATCATGCTCGGCTACAGCGACTCCGGCAAGGACGCGGGCTACGTCGCGAGCAACTGGACGCTGTACAAAGCGCAGGGCCACCTCGCGACGGTCGCCACAGAGCACGGCGTCAGGCTGAGGGTCTTCCACGGGCGCGGGGGCAGCGCCGGCCGGGGCGGCGGCCCGAGCTACCAAGCCATCATGGCCCAACCCCCCGGCACCCTCGACGGCAGCATCAGGATCACGGAGCAAGGGGAGGTCATCTCCTTCAAGTACAGCATGCGCGGCCTGGCCCGCCGCAACCTGGACACGGTCCTGGCCGCGGTCCTGGAAGCGACCGCCGACAACGCCCCTCCCGCGCCGAAACCCCACTGGGTCGAGGCTATGGAAAGCCTCTCCGTCACCGCCGGGGACGCCTACCGCGATTTGGTCTACGAGGACGAGCGCTTCCTCTCCTTCTTCTCCGAAGCCTCGCCCATCGGCGAACTCTCGTCCCTGAACATGGGCAGCCGCCCCGCCCGACGCGTACAGAACCCGGCGGTGGAGAGCTTGCGGGCCATCCCCTGGGTCTTCGCCTGGACCCAGAACCGCTTCCTGCTGCCGTCCTGGTACGGCTCCGGCACCGCCCTCAGCTCGCAGGCCAGTAAGGACCAGCAACTGGACGTCCTGCGGGAGATGTACGAAGGCTGGCCTTTTTTCCGGACACTTGTCGACTTCATGCAGATGACGCTCGCCAAGAGCGATCTCCGGATAGCCAAGACCTACACGTCGCTCGTCTCGGACGGTGAGGTCCGGGACAAGCTGTGGGCCAGGATCTCCGAGGAGCACGCCGCATGCGTCGAGGCTTTGCTGCTCATTACCGGCAACGACAACCTGCTGGACAACAGCCCGGTCCTGCAGCGTTCGATCCGGCTCAGAAATCCCTACGTGGACCCGCTCTCCTACGTCCAGGTCAGCCTGCTACGCCGGCTCCGCAAGCTCCCCGACGACTCCCCCGAACGCGAAGGCGTCCTGAAGACCCTCCTGCTCACCGTCTCCGGCATCTCCTCCGGCCTGCTCAACACCGGATGAGACGAACGCGCGGACACGGGGTAGTCACCGCGCTAGCCGTCTGACGGCGATGAGGTTGTCGGTGACGGCGACCGCCTGCCCGTCCGGGCGGGTAGCCTCGCGCTCGCGGGCTTCGAGCCGCTCGGTGTGCCATTCGTCGGGATTCAGGTGGAGTGAGGCCAGCGTCTCCTCGGGGTCGGCCCACGACCCGGGGCCGACCGAGGCGTGGTCGGCGATCAGCAGCAGGCCGCCGGGCGTCACGGCGCTCGCCGCCTCTTGCAGGACGCGGACGCGGGGAAACTCTATCGGCGAGTGCAGGTACTGGGCGGAGACCAGGTCGAAGGCGCCCGAGAGAAAAGTGAGGGCGAGGTCGTGTTGCCGGAAGTCGATGCGGTCGGCGACACCAGCCGTTGCCGCGTCCGCCGTCGCCCGATCGAGGGCCGTGGCGGATACGTCGACGGCGCTCACGCGCCAGCCCTGCCGGGCGAGCCAGATCGCGTCGCCCCCTTCGCCGCAGCCGAGGTCCAGCGCCGTGCCTGGACGTAGGCCTCCGACGACGTCGACTAGGACGGGGTTCGGCCTCCCGCTCCAC
>CAXTDD010000080.1:0-7793 GCA_964242955.1 uncultured Rubrobacteraceae bacterium
CCAAGCCGAAGCCACCCCACGAACCGGGGCAGGGACCAAACCCGGCGCCCGCACGACCGCCCGCACCGTCGCCCGACCCGGCATCGGCGCTGCCGCCAGAGCGGGAACCCGGCCCGGAGCCGGAAGCGCGGCAGGCCGTGCTGCCCGTGCGGGGTGCGGATTGGCCGTTGCCGACGGACGAGCAGGTCGAGGCGACGCGCGAGCCCCGCAGGTACGACCTCCCGCGCGGGGCTGACCTCGGTCTCACCGTCAGGTCCATAGGCCTGTACGACGTGCCGGTTCTTCGCTCCAATACTCAGCGGGCCCTGGACAACGGCGTCATTCACGTCCGCGGCACCTCGATGCCCTGGTCGAACACCCCGGAGAGGAACGTCTACCTCGCGGGGCACCGCCTGGGCTGGCCCGGCACCGGTAGCCACCTCGTCTTCTACCGCTTGGGCGAGCTCGGAAAGGGGGATGAGATCGTCCTCAAGGGCCGCGATGGGCGGAGGTACGTCTACAGGGTGAGCGACTCGTTCGCGGTAAGGCCGGACGACACCTGGGTGACGGGACGCATACCGGGGCGAGACATGTTGACCCTCCAGACCTGCACCCCGATCCCTGGCTTCGAGAAGCGCATGATCGTGCGCGCCGAGCGCGTCTAGGCCTCCGCGGGCCTGATCCCGAAGACCAGCAGCTCGCCCTCCGTGTCCGCCGGGTACTTGCCGTTGGCTGTCCCGTGGTGGTGCACGAACCGGGAGGTGGCGGCCTGCACCTGCCTGCCGTTGCCCCACGCGGTCGCTCTGGAGCGCGGGTCGTCGTCGGCGGCCTTGCGGATGCCCGTGTGGGCACTTCGGAGAGACTTCGGAGAGATCTGTCTCCTTGGCGCGGAAGGAGGCATGCCTCAGGCCCTTGCGGTAGAAGGGAAACAGAACCCCGTCACCTACGGGATCTTTGGGGAGTGCGCCTGGAAGGATTCGAACCTCCGACACATGGTTTAGGAAACCAATGCTCTATCCCCTGAGCTACAGGCGCAAGGCCCGGTTAGTTTATCGTGGGGAAGGCGGGGTTGCCAGCGGGCCGGGATCACATCTCTCGTGCAGGTTCAGTTGAATGGGGCGGGGGGACGACGTATCATGCGGCCGTTCGCTTTTGGACAGGGTGGACGGATCGCATGCATCTCTGTCCCGGCGATGTAAGGGCCTGAGGCGGTGGGTGTTGCAATCCTCGAGTAGCTGGCTGGAGCAGGGGAGGCCGCGTAGAGAGCCGAACGGGGAGAGGCCCCGATCGTCCGATTCGGATGCCGATCTCGGCCCAGGGACGCGGGATCCCGCGAGCCGGGACTGCGTGAGGGGCCGGCGCGGGCCTTGGGCCTCGCTCGCCGGGCTCGTGCTCGGGGTGTTGGCCGTACTGGCGTCCGGCTGCGGCTTCGGGGGGCAGGAGCGGGTCACGATCGGCTACCTCACCTGGGACGAGAACGTGGCCGTCTCCAACCTGACCAAGGTACTGCTGGAGCAGGACCTCGGCTACGAGAACGTGGAGCTCAAGCGGGCCGGGAACGTCGGCCCGGCCTACCAGATGGTCGGCGACGCCGAGGCCGACGCCTTCCAGGATACCTGGATGCCGGGCCAGAAGTTCCACCTCGAGAAGGTAGAAGACGAGGTCGAGTTGCTCGATCCGTGGTTCGAGGGCAGGACGAAGTACAGCATAGCTACCCCCGCGTACATGGGGTTGTCGAGCCTGGATGAGCTCAACGGGTCGGAGGCCGAGTACATCTTGGGTATCGAGGCGGACACCGCGATGATGGGCAGGATCCCCGCCCACGTTATTCCCGAGTACGGCCTGAAACAAAAACTCGTCGAGGCGGACACGGAGGCCATGCTGGCGGAGGTGGACAAGCTCTACCGCTTCGAGGAGTCCTTCGCGTTCGTGGCCTGGAGCCCGCACTGGATGAACCAGACCTACGACTTCGATTACCTCGAAGACCCGAAGGGCGCCCTGGGAGGCCTCAACGAACCCGCCGACGTCTCCACCATCGTGCGGGAAGGTCTCCGCCAGGAGGACCCCGTGGCCTACGCTTTCATGGAGCGCATGGAGCTCACAGAGGCTGAGGTCACCAGCCTGCAGGCGCAGATACAGGATGTCGAAGACCCCATCCGGGGGACGGAGATCTGGCTGCGCGACAACCGGGACGTGGTCGAGCCGTGGGTCGAGGCGGCCCGAGACGCGAGAGAGGGATAGGAGGCCGATGGCCGAAGGACCGACAGAGACGAACGGGCGCCGCCCCGACGTGGTCGAGGAGGCCCGGCGCGTCGCAGGGGTCGCGGACGACCGGAACGTCGCCCTGCGCCTCCTCGGCGGCGTCGCCGTCAACGTCCGCGCCAGCGACGGCCTGCAGCCGGCCTTCCGGCGCGCGTACGCGGACATGGACTTCATCGCCCCCAAAGGACGCTCCGCCGAAGCCCGGAAGTTCTTCGAGGCATTAGGCTACACGCCGCAGACGCGCTTCAACACGCTCTACGGCCGCGAGCGGCTGCTGTTCTTCGACGAGGACCACGGCAGGCAGGTCGACGTACTGGTCGGTACCTTCAGGATGTGCCACGAGATCCCCATCGGCAAGCGTCTGGACCTCGAACCCATGACGATCCCGCTCGCCGAGCTCCTCCTGACGAAGCTCCAGATCATAGAGCTCAACGAAAAAGACGTCCGGGATTCGTTGGCGCTCCTCTATAACCACCCCGTCGAAGAGTCGGACGGAGACGCCGTCAACGCCGCCCACGTCGCCAAACTCTGCGCCGCGGACTGGGGCCTGTGGCGCACCTTCACCGCCAACCTGGACGCCCTGGCCGGCCACCTCGACCGATACGACCTGGACGATGAGGGCAGGGACCGCATCAACCGGGGCGTCGAGAGACTGCAAGGACGCATAGAAGAAGAGCCCAAGCCGTTCGCGTGGAAGATGCGGGCGAGGATCGGGGACAGGAAACGTTGGTACGACCTGCCGGAAGAAGTAGAGGGGGGACCATGATATCCAGGCTGTTTTCGAGGGGACCGGATACGCGCATCTTCTTCGCCACCGACATCCACGGCTCGGAGACCTGCTGGAAAAAGTTCCTGAACTCCGGCAAACACTACGAGGCCAAAGTCATAGTCCTCGGCGGCGACATGACCGGCAAGGCCCTCGTCCCTATAGTCGAAGCGGGCAAGGGGAGCTGGCACGCCACCCTTCTCGAAAACCGCCGCGACTTCACGAGTGAGGACGAGGTCAAGGAGTTCGAGGACTCCGTGAGGCGGCGCGGCTACTACCCGTTTCGCACCACGCCGGACGAGATGTCCGAGCTCGAAGGCGACGAGAAGCTGCGCGACAGGTACTTCCACGAGGAGATGCTCGGCACCGTGGAGCGCTGGATGCGGATGGCCGAAGAGAAGCTCGAAGGCACGGGCATCGAGTGCTTCGTCAGCCCCGGCAACGACGACCAGTTCGAGGTCGACGAAATAATCGCGAACGCCAAGGGCGTGCGCCTGGCCGAGGGCCAGGTCGTCGAGTTCGGGGACTTCCAGATGGTCTCGACCGGCTGGGCTAACCGTACCCCGTGGGACACGTATCGGGAGGAGGACGAGCCCGACCTCAAGAGCAGGCTCGAAAAGATGACCTCGCAAGTAACAACCCCGCCCGAGCAGACCGTCTACAACTTCCACTGCCCGCCGCACCAGTCGGGCCTCGATGAGGCGCCGGAGATCACGGCCGACATGCGCCCCAAGGACGCGGGCCGCTCGACGGTCCCCGTCGGCTCGACCGCCGTGCGGGAGGCTATAGAGGAGGGACAGCCCGCGCTCGCGCTGCACGGGCACATCCACGAGGCGCGGGGCAACACGCGCATCGGGCGCACGCTTTGCATCAACCCGGGGAGCTCCTACGAGCAGGGGCAACTCCTGGGCGCCGTCGTCGACCTCGACGGCGGCAAGAAGGTCAAGCGGTTCGTACTCACCAGCGGATAAGGGAGAGACAGATGGCAAGCAACTCTGCGGCGGGCGGGAACACCGGCGCCGGCGACCTGTTTCAGCGCAAGGCGACGGGTCTCTTGCGCGGCTGGTCCGTGTGGGACGCGTTCATCTACGCGACGTTCTCGATCAACCTCATAACCCTCGGGCTCTTCATCCTCTCCTACGCGCCCTTCGTGCCCGACGGGGCGCTAGTCCCGGCCGTGATCCTGGCCGGGCTGTACCTGATCTTCCAGGCCGTCACCTACGCCGCCCTCATAGCCGTGATGCCGCGGGCCGGCGGCGACTACGTGTGGATGAGCCGGATCCTGGGCGGCGGGATCGGCTTTGTCCTCGCGGTGACGGGCTGGTGGTTCATCCTGTGGCACTGGGTCCCGATCTACGCCGACATCCTCGTAAAAGAGGTCTTCGTCCCCCTGGCCGCGATCATGGGCTTCGACGGGGCCGTCGCCTTTTTCGGCCAGTCCTCCGGCCTCTTTACCGCCTGTGTGATCGTGGCGTTCCTGGCTTCCGCCCTGATCTCGCTCGGGATGCGCTCCTACGCCCGCGTCCAGAAGTTCTGCTTCTACGGCGGCCTCGCCGGGCTCGCCATCATGCTGATAATCCTCCTCGTCAGCTCGCGCTCGGATTTCGTCTCGGCCTTCAACTCCGAGGCTAGCAGCATGCTCGGCGCCGGCGGCAACGCCTACCAGCAGACGATCCAGGCCGGCGAGCAGGCCGGCGGCCTCCCGACGGACTCGGCGGCCTTCCCGACCCTGCTCCTCATCCCCTTCCTGGCCTTCTTCAACCTGTTCTCCAACTGGGGCGCGACGCTCTACGGCGAGGTCCGGGGCGCCTCGGACTTCCGGAGGAACATCTACGCGATGGGCGGGGCGCTGGTCCTGACCTCCGTCACCGTCGTCGTCCTGCTCCTCCTCTTCGCCAAGACCTTCGGATGGGACTTCTACTACGGCGCGAACGCCGCCTTCTGGGCCGCCGACGGGAGCGCGCCGATCTCCGCCTGGCCCTACCCGGCCTTGCTCGCCTCGTTCCTGCTCGGGAACCCGATCCTGCAGGTCATCTTTATAGCCCTGATGTCCCTGTGGTTCTTCGGCTGGGTCGGGTCCGTGTTCATGTCCTCCACGCGCGTCGTGTTCGCCACGGCCTTCGACCGGGTGCTCCCCGAGGCGGTCGCCAAGACCACCCGCAGCGGCGTGCCCTACGTGGCGCTCCTGCTCATGCTCATACCCTCGCTCCCGATCAGCTACTTCTACGCCTACGGGGAGGATTTCGCCACCTGGACGCTCAACGCCACCCTCGTCATCGCGCTGACGTTCTTCGGCTCGACCGTGGCGGCGGCCATCCTGCCGTGGCGCAAGCCCGAGATCTACAACGCCTCGCCCATAGCCCGCTACAACATCCTCGGCATCCCCCTCGTAACGGTCGCGGCCACGGCCTTCGGCCTCTTCCTGGCCTTCTGCCTCTACCAGTGGGTCACCAACGACGTCTACGGCATCAACGACCCGTCCTCGTTCCTCTACCTCGGCGCGATGTACCTCCTGGCCCTCGTCATCTACGTCGTCTCCCGCATCGTCCGCCGCGCCCAGGGCATGGACCTGAAGATGGTCTACGACGAGATACCGGAGGATTAGCCGGCGCAGCCGGCTAATCCAGCACGCTCCGGCCTCCGGCCTCCGCTTTCAGCACGCAGCCTTCGGCTGCTTTCAGCACGGCGCTGCGCGCCTTGTCAGCATGCTCCCTCCGGTCGCTTTCAGCTAAACCCTACCGGGTAGTAGATCGGGCCGCGGGACGGGCCGCGGCGGGCGGCGGAACCCCCGTCGCACTACACCCTACGTAAGGGCGGTGCGCAAGCCGCCCGCGCCCGACGAAACGTTGCGACGCCCTCACCGGGCCACACAGAAAAGGGCTTAGCTGAAAGCCGGAGGCCGCTGGCCGGAGGCGTGCTGAGAGCGAGGCCGCGAGGCCGAAGCGTGCTGAGAGCGGAGGCCATAGGCCGGAGCGTGCTGACAAGCGGAGGCGACAGCCAGAGCGTGCGCGACGACCGAAGGGAGGGGCTACCCGTAGCGTGCTATAGGCCATCCTACACATTTTTATGTAGTTTTAAGAACATTGCCTAGTAATTTAGTGGGGTATGTTGTAGGGTATCGCGGCGTTGGACTTTGAGACGAGAAAAAGCGGGAGGAAGTGGAAGATGGATCGACCGAACGTCGTGGTGATCGTGGCGGATACGTTCCGGCGGGACCATATCGGGGCCTACGGGAACCCGTACATAAAGACCCCTTATCTGGACCAGTTCGCGCGGCAATCGGCCGTGTTCGACCACCACGTCGCGTCCTCGTTCCCGACGATGCCGGCGCGGGCGGACATCCTGACGGGGACGTTCTCCTACACGCACATGGGTTGGGAGCCCCTGCCGAGGCATCTGGCGACGCTGCCGGAGCAGTTGTCGCGGGCCGGGTACACGACGATGGGTGTGGTGGACACGCCGTTCTACGTCAGGAACGGGTTCGGCTACGACCGGGGCTTCGACGACTTTATCTGGGTGAGGGGGCAGGGGGACGACACGAGGCCGCACGAGCGGGCCGACGCGCGCTCGACGTGGACCAGGGAAGAAGACCGTCTCGTGGCCCGCACCATGACCGAGGCCGAGCGGTGGCTGGAGCGGCACCATGACGAGCCGTTCTTTCTCTACGTGGACACGTGGGACCCGCACGAGCCCTGGGACGCGCCGGACTACTACACCAGGCAGTACAGGGAGAGCTTCGCGGGGGAACAAGTCTATCCGGCCTACGGCAACTGGCGGGAGGCCGGGCTCACGGAGGACGATGTCGAGCTCGCGCACGCGACGTACTGCGGCGAGGTCACGATGGTGGACTTCTGGATCGGGCGCTTCCTCGGCAAGCTCGACGCCCTGAACCTCACGGACAACACCATCGTCGTCTTCACCACCGACCACGGCTTCTACTTCGGCGAGCACGACTACTTCGGCAAGGCCGAGTGGGTCCACGAGCCCGACGCGATGGTCAGCGAGAACTCCAGCCTTCCTGCGTGGCTCTCGGAGTCGTGGCTGCTCACCGTGCAGTGGTCGCCGCTGTACAACGAGATCTCGCGTATCCCCCTCATGGCCCGCGGCCCCGGCCTCACCCCGGGCCACCGCCAGGCCATGACCACGGCCCCGGATATCGCCCCGACGGTGCTGGACCTCACGGGCCTCGGCCAGCCGAAGACCATGACCGGCGAGTCCTTCGGGGGCGTGTTGTCGGGCGAGAAGAACGAGCACAGGCCGTTCGTCGTCAGCTCGTGGCCGCTGTACATGGCGGAGGGTGAGATCACGACGGCCGTAGACTCCACGCCGCGCAAGGTCGCCAGCTACATGCCCTTCACCGTAACCACCCGCGACCGCTCCGCGATCCTCGGCGGCCCCAACGACCAGCCCGAACTCTACGACCTCCGCACCGACCCGGGCGAGACCAACAACGTCTGGCGCAGCCGTCCCGGCGAGGGCGAGTCCCTCTGCGAAGACGCCATCTCCTTCCTCGAAGACCAGGGAACCCCGGAAGAACACCTGACCCCCCGACGCGAAGCACTCGACGGCTGGCGCAACCCGGTCGAGTTGACCGGCTGACCGGCCAGTACCGGAGCCGCTTCGCCCGGAGCCCGCGGGCCTAACCGCGGGCGCCGCGTCGGTCGGGGGCAGCGACGCGTAGCCGTAGCGGCGGAGGAACTCGTGGTCGAACACCAGCCAGGCCGGGAGGTTCGGGTAGTCGAACGTGCCCGCGTCGAACTGGTGGAAGGCGCCGACGAGCGCGTTG
>CAXTDD010000081.1:0-7747 GCA_964242955.1 uncultured Rubrobacteraceae bacterium
AGCTGAAAGCGAGGCGAAGCCGAAGCGCGCTGAGAGCGAGGGCCGCCAGGCCCGAGGCGTGCTGAGAGCGGAGCCCTTAGGGCGGAGCGGGCTGACTAGCTGAGATATAATCTCTTCAGGATGTATCTCCGTCGAGGAAAGTAGCTGCCGTGGCCCTGGTGTTTGTCGTGTTCGTGGCGTTTTTCGTGGTCCTGTTTCTGTTCTTGTTGCCGATCCTGTTCTCGTTGCAGGCGGTGGGGAGTCTGTTCGTTTATCCGAGGCAGCTCAAGGCCGTGCTGGGGAACAGGATCCTGCGCCGCAACCACGCGCTGGAGCACGCGACGATCGTGGTGATGATGGAGCGGGAGCCGGGCCGCAAGCTGAACGGCTTCTCCACGGACGACGGGTTCTTCGTGCAGGGCGTCCGCTCGATGGAGGAGGTGGATAGTGCTGCCAGGGAGGCGCTCCGGCGTCTCAAGCGCGGGCAGAAGCGCCTCGCCATACACCGCAACTGCGGCACGACCATCGTCGCGGCCAACCTGCTCGCCGCGGTCTTCTTTATCGCGGCGCTCGGCGTGGGGCTCTATATGGGCTGGCCGTTGTACCTCCTGATCGTCGGCTCCGTCGCCCTGGCCTTCCTGCTGCGGGTCCCGCTGAGCCTCCTGCTCCAGCGCTTCGTCACGACCGATGCGAACCTCCAGAACGCCGAGGTCGGCTGGGTCGAGCCCGCCAACCCCCAGGACCTGCGCGGGGGCGTCCTCGGGCTCCTGCTCGCGGCCTCCACCGTGCAGGTGCGCGTTTTCCACACCGACCCCGACGCCGTGGAGATCCTGCGCGACGACGGCGCCGTCGTCCGTTAGCCGGCGCCTTCTTGGCCCGTACAGGTCCCCACCCATTGCGGGCGCTTTGCGTACTCTCCGTGATGGCGCTCGCCGCGATCTTCCCGTCCGGGTGCGGCCAGGGGGCCCGCAACGCCTCGTCTGAAGCCAAAACCACCTCCCCTAGCACCGTCGAGCAGACCACGCCGCGGGAGATGGAGGACGGCCAGGTGCTGACCGGCACCGCTGGCAAAGACGTTATCCGGGCCGGGGACGGGGACGACGTGGTGCGCGGCATGGGGGGCGACGACAAGATCCACGGCGGTGAGGGCCGGGATCGGCTCTACGGTGGGCCGGGCAACGACGTCATAGACGCCCAGGACGGGACGGCCGGGAGGGATGAGATCTCCTGCGGACCAGGCCGCGACGAAGTTCTGATGGACGCCGAAGACGGAGAAAAACCGCGGGGTTGCGAGATAGAAGGACTCGGCATCTCCTGAAAGACGCGCGGTACGAACCGAAACGCAGAAGGAGTGAACCTTGCCAAACGGAACAGATTACGATGTCCTGATCATCGGCGGGGGCCAGGCGGGCATCCCGCTGGCCTACAAGCTGGCCGGCGCGGGCCGAACGGTCGCGCTCGCGGAGCGCAAGCACCTCGGCGGCTCGTGCGTGAACTTCGGCTGCAGCCCGACCAAGGCCGCCATCGCCTCCGCGAAGGTCGCCTTCCAGGCGCGTCGCGCGTCGGAGTACGGCATCGACATCCCGGAGGTCCGGGTGGATTTCCCGGCGGTGCTGAGGCGGGCGAGGGGTGTCGCCGAGACCAAGCGCGCGGGGCTGGACAAGGGGCTCGAAGGTTCGGATAACCCGGCCCTGATCCGGGCCCACGCCCGCCTCGAAGGCCAAGAAGGGAACGGTTTCCGCGTGACCGCCGGCGACCGCTCGTTGCTCGTCGGCCAGGTCGTCCTGAACATGGGAACGCGGACCCTCGTTCCCCCTATAGAGGGCCTGGACGGCGTTGACTTTATCGACTCGGGCAACTGGATGGACAGGGAGGACCTCCCCGAGCACCTGGCCCTGGTCGGCGGGAGCTACATCGGCCTGGAGATGGCCCAGTTCTACCGCCGGATGGGCAGCCGGGTGACGGTGGTCGTCGGCTCCTCGGATCACGTCACCGGCAGCGAAGACGACGACGTCTCCGAGGCCATGCGGGACCTCCTGGCCGAGGAGGGCGTCGAGTTCGTGTTCTGCGAGCGCGCCCAGAAGGTCGCCTCCCGCGACGGGGGCATCGTCCTTACGCTCGACGGCGGCGACCCGGCGGAGATCCAGGCCAGCCACCTCTTCCTGGCGACCGGCCGCCTCCCGAACACCGACGACTTGGGCCTGGAGAGCGTAGGACTCGAAACCGACAAACGGGGCTTCGTCGGGACGGACGAGCGGCTGGCGACGCCGGTCGAGGGGATCTGGGCCGGCGGCGACATCCGCGGCGGCCCGATGTTCACCCACACCTCCTACGACGACTACCGGATACTCCTCTCCCAGATGGCCGGCGACGGCTCGCGCACTACGGACCGCGTCGTCCCCTACGCCATCTTCACGGACCCCGAGCTCGGACGCGTCGGCATGACCGAGCGCGAGGCCCGCGAGGCCGGCCACGAGGTCGAGGTCCACCGCCTCGACATGGCGGGCGAGAAGGGCAAAGCCTTCGAGCTCGGCGAGAACAAGGGTTTCATAAAGGTGGTCGCCGACGCCTCCAACGACCGCGTCCTCGGGGCCGCCGTCCTGACGGCGGAAGGCGGGGAGCTCGTCCACATCTACGAGGACCTGATGAACGCGAACCAGCCCCTCTCCGTCGTGCGCGAGGCCGTCTACATCCATCCGACGCTGGCGGAGGACATCCAGAGCGCGATAGCGTAGGCGCTCCGCTTCACGGACCGCGCTGTTAGCTTTTAGCAGTTAGCCGTCAGCTTTTTGCCGCGGCCGATCTCTGGGGGATTACGCAGGTCGTGACTCGGCTGTCTCTTGGTGGGCGTTGGTGAGGCGTTCTATCTCGGAGACCACGCGGTCCAGTTCGTCTACGACCGGGTTCAGGCCCGCATTCGAGAGCGTGTCCGTGATGGCGCGATAGTACCAGAGGGTGCCTTCCCTGCCGCCGTTGAAGCGGGGCCAGAGGTCCTCGCCGATGGACCGGTAGTCCGACAACACGGAGCGGGCGTTGTGGAGCTTGTCGGCGGCGGAGACCAGGCGAACGGGAGCCCGGGCTTGCGCCAGGTGCTTCAGGTAACTCTCCTTGCGTTCGCGCCAGGGCGGTTTCGGGTCCTCGTAGGTGTCCGTGCAGCCGGCCACGATCTCCGCCACCGCCTCTCCGAACCTGAGCCGGATGTCTGCGAGGCGCGCCTCGCCGCCCGCGTCTTCGGGGGCGTCGTGCAGCAGGGCGGCTATCACTTCGTCCTCCGTGCCGCCGTTCTCGCCGACGATGGCCGCGACGGCGAGCAGGTGCGTGACGTAAGGGACGCCCGTGCCCTTGCGGGTCTGTTCCCTGTGCAAGCAGGCGGCATAGACGAGCGCTTCGTCGAGCTTCTCCGTGTAAGGCAATCGATCTCCCGATATGAGGTTTCAGGTATCAGGCTTCAGGTTACAGCCTACAGCTTTTGAAGCTCCGAGCTTTGTAGAGACTTGCTACGGAGTTGACCAGTAGCGGAAAGGCTCGAACTACCGGCACACGCCGCTTATTCCTGAAGCCCGATACCTGTAGCCTGATGCCTACGACCCGAGCAATGCGGGGTCCAGGATCCAACCCTCGTCCCGGTCGCATTCGGGCGGCACGCCCCAGTTCTCGTCCCTCCTGGTGTAGGCCCACGCGGCCTGAACCGCGCACAGGAGCGAGTCCAGCGCATCCGCGCCCGGCTCCTCGACGAAACGCTCTCTCCACCGCCGGTCAATCTCGACGGCGAAGCCGTAAGCCTCGCGAAGTGCCCTGGAGTCGAGCCCCAACACGAGCCTCTCCCGGGCGGCCCTTCTCTCCGGCGTGTCGGGGACGCCGTCGCGCTTGTAGGGTTTGCGGCCCAGGAAGCGGCGGGCGACGACGGCGGGGTAGGCTTCGACGGCGACGCGCCCGTCCCCGTTCGGGCGGCAAGGCTCGACGCTGACGCCGGAGGCGAGCAGGCGCGGGGCGCCCTGGAAGAACATCTTGCCCACGGGCACCCGGAAGAGCATCATCGCGCTGCTCGACCCGCTGCGCCTGTCCGCCAGCCGGTAGCGCCACTTCTTCCCGTAGGGCCGTGAGGCCATGTCGGCCCGGATGGCGCCCTCGAAGCCCTCCTTGCCGAGGCGGGAGACCTCGCCGACGTAGCCGGACCAATCCTTCGGCCAGCCCAGCGCCTCGACCAGGTCCCGCGGCTGGCCGAAAGGGAAGTCCATCCCGCAGACCCACGGGCCGGGGGTCCCGAGCCACGCCTCGAACGCCGGAAAATCCGTCAGCGTGTCGGCCTCTTCGACGCGGAGGACGTTGCCGGCCAGCGTGCAGCGCAGGGCGACCAGCGGTTTGCGGCGGGCGGGGGCGCTCGTGAAGTCCAGGCCGTAGATCTTCAACCGGACCGGGCGGGCTCTAGCGGCTCTCGTTCTCCTGGTCTTTCGCGCGGGCGAGTTGGCGGACGTCGGGCTTGCGGTCCTCTTCGGGGACCTTGTCGCCCTCGTCCTTGCCGCCGGGGATGTGCCACTCGATCACCTGGTTCATCTCCGCCCCGAGCAGCATGATGAACGCCGAGTAGTAGACGTAGAGCATGAAGAGGATTACCCCGGCCAGCGAGCCGTAGGTGGCGCTGGCAGAGTCGGAGCCGAGGGTACTCGTGTAGAGCGAGAAGAGCAGCGTGAAGCCCAGCCAGAACCCGAAGGCCAGAATGGCGCCGGGGCTGATCCAGGCGAACTTCTGCTTGGCCGCCGGGGCGAAAAAGTAGATCAGGGCGAACGTTAAGAGGACCACGCACGCCAGTATCGGCCACTGCACGATGCTCCACACGAAGGTAAAGACAGAGCCGAGCCCGACGGCTTCGGCGACGCTCTGTGCGATGGGCTCTCCGAAGACGACCAGTGCGAAGGCCGTGATCATCAACAACACGACCGCGAGCGACATGAAGATCGAGGTCCCGTACAACTTCCAGGCCGGCCGGTCCTCCTCGACCTCGTACATCACGTTCATCGCCTCCATGATGGACCGGAAAGCCCCCGAGACCCCCCACAACGCCAGCAGGATCGAGATTATCGCCCCGAACGTAAAAGCGCTCTCGGCCTGGTTTTTGGTGAGCGGAATGAGCTGATCTTTGATGAGCCCCAGGGCCTGTCCCGAGAGCACGCCCTGGAGGGAGGAGATCATGTCGTTGACCAGGCTGGTGGCGTTGAAGAGGCCCAGCAGCGAGAGCAGGAACGTGAAGAACGGGAAGATCGCGAAGATCGTCTTGTACGTGAGGTTGCCGGCGAACGCCGCGACGTGGTCCTCGCCGACCTCTTTGAACGTTAGCTTGAAGAAGTCCACGAGCCCCAGCCGCTCCGTGCGGGGAAGCTCGACCTCGTTGCCCTTCTCTTCTGCCTTCTCGACGATCTTCTTGCCTGGGATCTGCACGTCACCGTCCTCCCGCCGCATACATTGATCTCCCCAGTTTACCCCCGGGGCGCCGGGATAGTAAGCGGCGGCGGGACGGAACCCTTACGCTCTGCTGTCGAGTGTCTGCAGCAGGGTTTTGCGGTTCTTGTTCTTCTTCTCGTAGTCGCGGACGGCGCCGACGTCGTCTTTGGAGAGGCCCTGAATCTTCTTCTCTATCTCCTTGGCGCTCAGGTCGTCGTAGTTCTTGAGGGGGACCTGGGCGTCCTTGCGCGCCTGCCTGGCCTCGTCGGTATTGGAGACGTACTGCTGGCCTTTCTTCGAGCCCTCGCGCTTCTTCTTCTCCGTCTCCTCCTTCTCCTCGTCGCTCATGTTCTCCCAGGCCTTCTTCGGGAGGTAGCGCTTCGTCTCGCCGTCGTCCTTACGGGCGTTTGCCTCACCCTCCTGGGTCTGCCACTCCTCGTCGGTCCACTTTTCGAGGTCCTTCTGGGACTGGCCCTGCCCGCCCTTGTAGCCGCCGCCCTGCTTCTCGTACTCCCGGGTCAGGAGCTGGGACTTGCGGGCGCTCCACTGGCCCTCCTTGCCGCCCTTGTCCGAGGCCTTGATCTCATCCTTGATCTTCTCCCTGAGATCCGGATGGGTGTACTTCTCTTCGTAGTCCTGCTTCGCCACGCCCGTCTCCTCTACGCTCTCGTCTGCAACTCTCTGCCCTAATGTTGCTCGACGAGAGCGTCCGGTCCTGTCTTACTGTTCACGTAGACGGCGATCGTGCCGGGACACGGCGGTTTCGGGGAGGTAATCGATTGCGCCGGTCGGCGCGGCTACTGATCTTCCGGCCTGGGCGCCCCGGCCCTGGCGCAGCTCGTGCAGTTGGCCTCTTTGGTCGTGGTTACCCAGTCCTCGTCGTCTATGGGTCTGCGGCAGTAGGTTTCCTTGAACCCGGGCTTGGCGACGTGTATACGGCCGATCCCGTTAGCCTGTTTGATGTTCATCGTTCTCCTTTTTTCGCGGCCTCTGTGTCAAGTCTACCCCGGCCGTCACCCCTCGTAAGGCCCGGTGCTCTCGCCGACCACGGCGTAGAGCGGGTCGGAGAAGATCCTGCGCGGGCTCCGGTCGAGGCCCCGAACGTCCCTGAAGTTCCCGGCCTCCCGCAGGTAGTCCTCGACGAGGCGCACGTGCCCGCGGTCGCCGAGCCGGTGCCAGACGGAGACCGCCTTCGTCGGGAAGCAGCGATTGGAGAACGTGATGACGACCGGAGCGTCGGCCTTCAGCACGCGACCGACCTCCCGCAGGACCTCTACGGGGCGGGTCAGGTAATCGATGGAGACGCAGATGCCGCACCCGTCGAGCTCCCCGTCACCAAACGGGAGGATAGGGTTCGCGTTCAGGTTCTGGACCACGTAGGAATCGAGCCGCTCGTTGCGGGCCAACTCGACCTCGTTCATGCCGAGGCCGACCACGCGGCGGTATTCGACCTCGGGGGGAAGATGCGAGATCCAACTGCTCATGAGGTCCAGGACCTCCCCGCCCGGCGGAAACAACTCCCGGTAGAGCTGCGTGACGGCCCCTATCGCCCTCTCGTCTATGTGGGTGACGAGCCTCGGCGTCCTGTAGAACTCCTCGTCCGGCGTCTCGTCCATGCGCCCGAAGGCGCCCTCGGGCAAATTTGGCAACCGTATCCTCCCATCCGCGTGCACGTTCAGCCACCACGTTACTCTACGGGACCCGTTTGTCGTGTGATGGGCCCCACCGGGCGGGGCGGCTGGTGTAAATTGCGGGCATGGACCGGCAGAGCAGCGGCAGGCACTTCACGGTGGCGGTCTTCGTGGTTTGGGACGGGAAGATCCTGCTGCACCACCACCGCAAACTCGGTATGTGGCTCCCGCCCGGCGGACATATCGAGAGGGAGGAGCTGCCGGACGAGGCCGCCGTTCGCGAGGTGCTGGAGGAGACGGGCATCGAGGTCGAGCTGGTGGGAGAGAGGCGGGAGGACGTCGCCGATCCCGTTCAGCTACACCGGCCGGCCGGGGTGCAGTTGGAGAACATCGGCCCCGGGCACCAGCACATAGACCTGATCTACTTCGCCGCGCCCACAAACTCCACGACCATCCGCGACGAGTTCTCAGCAGACAAAGTCGGCTGGTACGCCCCCGCAGACTGGGATGTCATGTCCGTCAACGCCGAGGTCCGCGGCTGGTGCGAAAGGGCGTTGGCCGCCTCGACCGGCTGACCCCCGAGGATCGCCGGCGCGGGCAAAGAGCTAACGGCTAAAAGCTAACGGCTAAAAGCTACGGATCCGAGCAGTCGCGCTTGTAGCCGCAGTTGGGGCACACGATCTTGCAGTGCAGCCCGT
>CAXTDD010000082.1:0-3038 GCA_964242955.1 uncultured Rubrobacteraceae bacterium
TCCAGACCATGTACCTCGCCGACGGCCGCCCCGTCCAACGCTCCCACGACACGTTTCTCCCAGGCAAACTGAACTTGCACGTAGTGCGAGAGCTCTTCGAAGTACGCAAGCTGGGTTAGAGGTTTCAGGCCACAGGTATCAGGTTTCAGGTCTGCCGGAGAGACGTTATCGAGAATACGCCGCCTTCGAGGAATGACTCGTTGCGTTGCCCGGTCGTGGCTTCGCACCGCCCCTTTAACTGACGCCTGAAACCTTACTGATACACCTTTCCGACCTTCATCGTGCCGCGCTGGACGAGCTCTATTTTGTAGCCGTCCGGGTCCTCGATGAAGGCTATGCGGTAGTCGTTGCCGTCGGCGGTGAGGGTCTTGGGTTCGAGGGTAATGGTTACGTCCTGGTTTTTGAGGTCCTCGATCGTGGTTTCGAGGTCGTCCACGGTGAAGGCTACGTGCGCGTAGCCGTTGCCCTTATCGTAGGGCTCGGTCTGGTCGTGGTTGTGGGTGAGCTCCAGCATCGGCTGGGTGGGGTCTTCTTCGAGGGCGAAGAAGTGGTTGGTGGCCGAACCGAGGTCCATCTCGCCGACCTTCTTGAGGCCGAGCTTGTTTACGTAGAAGTCCTCGCTGCGCGCGGGGTCGAGGACGCGGTAGCAGGTGTGGATGAAGGTCGCGGCCATCGGGGCTCCTCTTGTCTCAGGGTGGGTTCGCGGTCGCCAGGATATATCTCCGCCGCACCCGCGTAAAGTTCGGTTCTACCCGGTGAGGTCCCGGTCCTCGAATACGGCGTCTGGCAGAGGTGGGAACTCGACGAAGAGTTCGTCGCCGAGGTGGGCGGTTGGGATCCTGTCGTCTACCACGGCGAAGCGCTCCCCGCCGAGCCAGCCCGTGACCACGAAGCGGCCGGCCATCGGGGTGCTCTCCGCGAACTCAAACGGCAGGCGACGCTCGCCCGGCCTCTCGTGCAACGTCACGCTCTCGGGGCGGTACATGAGCAGCTTCGTGCCGTCCTCTTCGGCGGCCGGGGCGAGGGGGACGTCGTCGTACAGGAGGCGGTCGCCTCTCTTTGTGGCCCGGATCAGGTTCGCCGGCGGGGTGCCGACGAAGGTGGCTACGAAGGGGCTGGCCGGGGACAGGATCAGGGCCCCCGGGGAGTCGAACTGCTCGACCTTGCCGGCCCGCATCACGGCGACGTGGGTCGCCATCGTCATCGCCTCGGTCTGGTCGTGGGTGACGTAGACGCTCGTCGCGCCCGTGGCCCTGTGGATGCGCAAGAGCTCGGTCCTCATCTCCATCCTGAGCTTGGCGTCCAGGTTGGAGAGCGGCTCGTCGAAGAGGAGGATGGAAGGTTTCGGGCCGATGGTGCGGGCTATGGCGACGCGCTGCTGCTGGCCGCCGGAGATCTCACCGGGGTAACGGTCCGCGAGCTCCGGGATGCCGAGGAGCTTCAGGACCTCATCGACGCGAGCTCCACGCTCGTCACGCGACCACTTCGCCACCTTCAGCGGCCACTCGACGTTCTGGCGGACGGTCATGTGCGGCCAGATGGCGTAGCTCTGGAAGACGAGGCCGGCGCCGCGCTTCAGCGGGGACAGGATGGTGCCCCTCTCCCCGCTCGCGGCCAGCGCTCCGCCGGTGAGGATCTCGCCGCCCGTCGGGGCTTCGAGGCCGGCGAGCATCCGGAGGATCGTCGTCTTGCCGCAACCGCTGGGGCCTAGCAGCACCAGGAAGGAGCCGGGCGGGACGGCGAGGTCCACGCCGTCCACGGCGGCCATCTCGCCGAAGCGTTTCCGTAGGCCGCGTAGCTCGATGGAGGCTGCCTGGGGGTTATCCGAATGGGTTTCCTCCGTGCCCGTCTTCTCAGCGTCCATCTAGCCTTCCTCCCAGGGTTGGGTGGCGCCTTGCAGGCGGCGCGAGATCAGGGTCGTGCCGACGCAGACGAACGATATCACGAGGGTGATGGCTTTGGCTAACTGGGCGACCCCCTCCGCCGCGTAGCCGAACGTGAGCACGCTCAACAGGGGCGTCGCCGGGGTCACCAGCAGGATCACGAGCGAGATGTCCCGCACGATGTTCACGAAGACGAGCACGGAGCCCGCGATCATGGACCGCGCCGTCAACGGCAAAACGACCCTTCCCATCCTCCGGACAAATCCTGCTCCAGCTACCGTCGCCGCCTCCTCCAGATCGTTCGAGACCTGGCTCACCGCCGATCGCCCCGACTGGGCCGCGAACGGCAGCGAGAAGGCCGCGCCCGCGATCACGAGCATAGCAAAGGTCCCGTAAAGCGACGGAACGGGCCCTATCGGAGCCCCGAACTGCGCGATGTAGGCCGCCCCGAAAGCGATACCGGGAACGAGGAAGGGCACGAAGCCGAGCACCGAGACGGCGCCCGCGACCGGGTTGCCGCGCAACCTGACGGCCACGTAGCCGACCGCGAGGCCGAGCACGGCCGCGCCAGCGGCGACCATCAGCCCCAGCAGCACCGTGTTCCAGGTGGCCTCGAGGATCTGGGGGTTTCGCAACACGCCCTGCTGGCCCTGGGCGAACCTCGGGTCCGAAGACCCGATCCAGAAGTGCGTCGTAAAGCCGCCCGTCAGGGAGTTCGTCTTGAGGGAGAAGCTGGAGAGGAGCAGGATGACCAGCGGCAGCACGGCGGTAATGAGGCACAGTAGCGCGGCGAGGGCGAAGACGGGTAACCGCCAGCGTCCGAGCGGGAGCCTGCGGCGGCGGGCGCCCTTACCCGACATCGTGGCGAATGATCGGCGCCGGCCCGTGAGGCGGTTGGAGAGGAGGAGCACCACCGCGGCGACCACCAGGATCAGGACAGACAACACGTATCCGCGCTCTATCTGGCCCGTGCTTATGGCCCCGTAGAGCCGCGTGGACAGAGTCTGCAGTCCTACGGGAAGTCCCAGAAGCTGCGGCACGGCGAAGCTGCTCACCCCTTCGGCGAAGCACAGGAGCGCCCCGGCGACGATGGCAGGTGTCACGACCGGGAGCGTGATCCCGAACGCCACCCGCGCCTTGCTCGCCCCCGTCATC
>CAXTDD010000082.1:3048-7727 GCA_964242955.1 uncultured Rubrobacteraceae bacterium
CCCCGCCTCCATCAGGTCAGCCCCCACGGAGGCCAGTGCCGCGGCGACGAGGGCGAAGCTCAGGGAGTAGTAGTGCGAGATCAGGGTGGCCGCCACCGGCACGAAGCCCCAGGCCAGCCAGTTGGGCACGTCCATCCCGAGGTCCTGCAACAGCCCGATGCGCCCGCCCACGAGGTCGTTCCTGAAGACCGTCTCCCAGGCGAGCGCGATGGCGAAGCTCGGCAGCACGAAAGGCACCGAGGCCAGGAACCCGATCAAACCCCGCAGCGGCAAATCTGTCACGACCACGACCCACGCCATCGTCGCCCCGAGTACGGTCCCCCCCACGGCCACCGTCACGCCGAGCAGGATCGTCCACAGCAGAGGCTCCCAGAAGAGGTTCGGGGACAACTCGCTGGCGAGCACCTGCCGCCAGGCTTCGGGCCCGTCGCCCCGCAGCGTCGAGAAGAGCAAACCGGAGATCGGGGCGAGCACGAGCACGCCGAGGACGACCACCAGCACGACGCAGAACAGCGTGTTGGGGCGGCGTAAAGAGCCCAGCAGCCTCGGCAGCGGTCCCGGTGACCCGCGTTCCGCTACGGCCACGCTACTCCAGCGTCAGCAGGAGGTCTGCCGTCTGCTGGCGCTGCTCTAACAGCTCTTGGGGGTCTATGGTCCAGGCCCCGAGCTCTTCGAGGGAGAGCGAATCGGGGTAGAGGCCTATGTTCTCGCGGGCCGCGTAGTCGCCGGGGACGAAGAAAGGCTCGTAGCCGGGGCCGCCGTCTTCAGAGTCGTCGCCCATGAGGAACCGGATCAGGAGCCGCGCGGCGGCCGGGTTCGGCGCGTCCTTGACGACCCCGAGGTAGACCGGATAAGCGATGCCGGGCGCGGGCTCCACGCCGTCGGCGACCTGCAAGGCCCAGTCCTCGTCCTCGTTGTCCCGGATATCCGAGTAGGAGGTGAAGCCGATCGGCGGTTCGTCCTGGCCCTTCTCCCCCACCGCGGCGTTCACGTTGTCCGTGTCGTCCACGAAGACCGGCGAGTTGGCGTAGAAGTCCCGGATCCACTGCTCTCCGGCGTTGGCCGGCTCGTCTATAGGCTCGCCGAAGTGTTGTTCGTAGGCGCCCGCCATCTCGTCCGAGCGCATCGAGATCTCGGTCATCAGGTCGAGGTAATCCCCCCGGACCTGCGGGTCCACGGTGACGACCTTGCCCTCCCACTCGGGCTCGGTCATCTCCCACAGGTTCTCGACCGGGGGACCGTCGGGGTTGGCCTCCTCGTTGTACATGATCACCTTCGTCGATAACCGCTGGGAGACGAGCGGTTGGGTGAGGTCGTTCGGGATGGACCCCTCGACGTCGGGGGGTATGTAGCGCGAGAGGTAGCCGGGATCCACGAGTTGCTCTATCGCGATGGGCGCGTCGGCCAGAAACGCAACGTCGGCGTTGACGTTGCCAGCCTCCTGCTCGCTGCGAATCCTGGCGATCTGCTCCGTGGAGTCGATGTCGCTCCCCACGAGGTCAACACCCGGATACTCCTCCTCGAAGACCGGCTCGACCTCCTCGATGCGGCTGGTGAACGAGTAGACGACGACCTCGCCCTCCTTCTTCGCCTCCCGCACAAGCTCCTGCTCCCCGGCACCGTCGAGCGGGCTCTTCTGCCGGGGCTCGGCGCTCTGTGTCTCCGGCGCCCCACCACCGCAGCCGGCCAGAAGCAACCCGCAAAGCGCGAGCACGGACATCTTCGTCTTCATCGGCAACCCCCTCGCAGAACGACCGTCCCCACCAACGCAGCACATCCGCGTATGCTTGCAGGATGCACCACACTATGACAAGCGCGCAAGTTGCAAGGACGTTAAAGCGGGATGAAAAGGCTGTTACATTAAAGCATTCTAATCTAGTCGCGGAGGATCCCGGGCGCGGCACGCCCGGTACCGGCACGGGGTCCTGCGCAACAAGGAGGCCTGGGAATTGCCCGAAATAAGCTGGGAAGACTTCGAGAAGGTGGACGTAAGGGTCGGGAAGATCGTCGAGGCCGGGCCGTTCCCCGAGGCGCGCAAGCCCGCCATAAAGCTCGCGGTGGACTTCGGACCGGAGATCGGCGCGAAAAGGACCAGCGCCCAGCTCACGGCCCACTACGAGCCCGAAGACCTCATCGGCAAGACGGTCGTGGCGGTCGTCAACTTTCCGCCGAAGAGGATCGCCGGCTTCAAGAGCGAGGTCCTCGTCCTCGGCGTCCCGGACGAGAGCGGCGAGGTGGTCCTCCTCTCCCCGGACCTGGAGGTGCCGGAGGGCGGGAGGATGTTCTGAGCGGCGAAACCCGGGCAAGCCGCGTCGCGTAGTACGTTTTGTGAGCGGATCAGGAAGGGAGAGGCGCCCATGAGCGAGACGAACCTGGAGCAGTTTCGGGAGGTGACGCCGGCCGGCAGGCTGACGTTGCAGAACTCGGCGATGCTCAAGGTCAGTTTGCAGGGGGACCAGGTCCAGGCCAAGCTCGGCTCGATGGTCGTCTACCAGGGCGACGTCCGCTTCGAGCACAAGGGCGGGGCCTCGGCCGCTTCTTCAAGAAGGCCATGACCGGCGAGGGCACAACGCTCATGACCGTAACCGGGACCGGCGACGTCTTTCTCGCCCACGACAAGCGCAAGGTCATGATTCTGGAGCTCGAGAACGACCGCATGACCGTAAACGGCGACAACATCCTCGCCTTCGAGCCCGGCATCGACTGGGACATAAGGCGCGTCGAGGGCGCCGGACGCCTCGCCGGCGGCCTCTTCAACGTCATCCTCGAAGGCACCGGCAAGGTCGCCGTGACCTCCGACGGGGAGCCCGTCCTGCTCGACACTTCCACCCCGACCTTCGCCGACCCGGACTCGGCGATAGCCTGGAGCGGGGGCGTCAGGACGAGCGTCAGGAGCGACGTCTCGTTCAAGACCTTTATCGGGAAGGGGAGCGGGGAGACGTTCCAGATCGGCTTCGAGGGAGCCGGGTGGGTCCTGATCCAACCCTCCGAGGGACCGACGGTCCCGGAACACTCCCACGGCGGCCAAAGCGGCGGAGGCCTGGGCTCCATCTTCGAGGACTGAAGAGTAGGCATCAGGTCTCAGGCTACAGGCATCAGGTGTGGTATTCGACGCCCGGTGGCGACAACCGCCCCTGATGCCTGAGAGCGAGGGCCGGAGGCCCGAAGCGCCCTAAAGCCTGATGCCTACGTGAACTGTATGAGGCCGGTGATGCCCGCGACGCCGACCGCCGCGAAGACGACGCCCCCGGCGGCCAGCCCCGCGGCCACGAGGCCAAGGAGGCGGGCGTCCTTGCCGATCTGCGCCCCCAACGCCTCCTCCGAGCGATGGCTGACGACGAAGCGCTTCGCCTCGTCGCCGCCGATAACGCCGTCTTCCCGGACGACGCCGAGGACGTAGACGGGCGCGTCCATGGGCAGGACGTTCTCGACGTGGCGGAAGCCGATCGTGCGCTCGCCGCCGCCCAGGCGTATGGCGACACCCCCGACGGAGACCGAAGCCCCGTCCTCGTGGCGCTCGAAGCGGTCCATCACGCCCCTCGCGTCGACTTCGGCCCCTTCGGCGTCCACGGCTACCCTGCCGGTGGCGTCTTCGACGAAGAACGGGGCGAACCGCTCGCTGTGGGAGATCGTCTCCGAGCGCCGGTCGGAGCCCACGTCGTTGTCGTCGTCGCGGTCTTCCTTAATATACTCCCGGACCACGCGCGACGCGTAGTAGGCGCACCTCTCCCCCGCCATCTCGCTCTCCAGCGGCGCCTCGCACCGCAGCGTGCCCTTCACCTCGACCGCGCTCCCCGGCGGGAGCGAGGCCACGTCGGCGGCATTCGAGGTCTCCACCGCCGCCATGACGGACGCCTTGTCCTTCGCCTTGCCCCGAAAGAAGAGCACCACGCCCGCGGCCACCCAGAGGGCCGCGCCCACCAACAAGAAGATCACCGCCGCCACCATCCGCGCCCCTTTCTGCTCGCCGCAGCCACCCGTCGTTCTTCCACCGTGCGGCACGTCCCAACGGAAGAATTCTGGCGGGGCGGAGGTAGAGGCGCATCATCCTTTTGCGGGATTTTGCCGCGGGACGGGAGCTTACGTCCGCCTTGGGCGCAGATGTTCCCGTCCGACCACGGCCACAAGGACCGAGAGCGACCCGGCAGCGAGCGCCAACAGGAACGCCGCGCGACTGCCGTTAAGATCGATCGCGACGCCCGCAAGGGCCGCCCCGGCCGCGGCCCCGACCGTGAGCGCGGTGACGACCCACGTAAGACCCTCTGTGAGGGTAGCCCTGGGGACCAGTGCCTCGACGAGCGTACTGCAGGAGATGAGCGCGGGCGCGATGCCTACGCCCGCGACGGCGACGGAGAGGGCCATCGCCACGATGCCGTCGGCGAGCAGGATCGGCACGGTCCCCGCGCAGAGCGCGGCCGTCGAGATCAGGAACCGGCGGTCGGGCGGGGTCCTCCACTCGCGGGCGCCGTAGGCCAGGCCGGCGAGCATACTGCCGGTCGCAAATAGGGCGAGCAACGGCCCGGCCGCGCCGGCGCTCTTCTGCTCCCGCGCGAAAGCGACCATCCCGACGTCTATCACGCTGAGCAAGATCCCCACGGCGACGCACGTGAGGACCAGGACCAGAAGACCGGGCGAGAGCGCCGCGAAGCGCCCGGCCTGCCCGATCCCCGGCGGGGGCC
>CAXTDD010000083.1:0-7718 GCA_964242955.1 uncultured Rubrobacteraceae bacterium
GGCAGTAAATTCTGGGTGGCGGCGGGCTCACTCCCCCCCGCGGCTCTTGATTGAATTTCGGCTTTTTTCGTCGATCGCTGGATCTCTCTTTCCGCTTTCTCGACATGTTAGGCTCCGGGACGTCGTGATGCATCGGTCGGGTGGCCTATTTCGCGCCGACCGCTGGGGCGTCCGAGCCGGCATAATGGTAGGCCCTTACAGAACATCTCCCGGTTCTCGAATGCGTCGCTCCCGCGGAGGAGCGACACGCCAATCTACCGGGTCGGAGGCCATCGGTGACGGCCGACGGGCTCTCCGGTCGGGCGCCGGACCCGCTTCGGACGTGCAGCGCTTCTGCAGCTCGAAAAGACGGCGGGAAACAGCGTCCTAAATATCTCGTGTCCCATCCTCCCAGACCCTCCGTCGCCAGGCCTGCAGACGCGCATCGTCGGGTTGTCCGTCCTGCCAGGATTTCAGGTAGGCGTCGTAGGCTGAAAGGTAGGTCAAGGCGCGGGCTTCCTCCTTGTTCAGCGCCAACTGCGGCTGCCGAGCCAGGTATCCGGCGGTGTACTCCGCGGCTTTTCGTGGGGGTTGGCGTTGGACAAGGGCCAAGACCTGTAGCACGTAGTAGGCAAGGTCCAGGTGGGGAAAGCCTTCCAGCGTGCCGTATTCCCAGTCTATCGCGCCGAGGCTGCCACCCGGCCTTTGGAGCAAGTTCCACGGGGCAAAGTCGCCGTGCTGCACGACTACCGGCCAACTCCTGCCGGACAAAGCCTCGAGCCAGGGGTCGACGTCGGGTCCTGGTTGGTCCCGGATTATCCCCACCCATTGGTGGGTCTCGAGGGGCACGGCAGGAGAGACGGTGAGCGACGCGAGGAAAGTCGTCAGGGATCCGTTGGCATGCAGAGTTGCAGGTACAGGCTCTCCCACGAGAGTGGTGGTCAACAGCGCCTCCCCGTTGCCGAACGGTCCAAACTTGAGCAGGTCAGGACCGGCCCCATCGGGTAGGTTGCTGAGCAAATGGCATTCCTGGCGAAGCCTTTTGCGCGCGACCTTCTTCTCCGCGTACTTCAGGTAGCCCAGCACACCGCCTCGTTCGTCGAAGATCCGCGCCGTGAACTTTTGCGGAGGACCGGGCGTGCCCACCAGGACCGCTACGGAACGTGCCTGTGGCATCGCGTCACGAGCAAACTCGCCCAGCGGCCAAGCACCGGGCGGAACCTGTCGCGCCTCCACCAACCCAGTGGCGACCCTCGACCTAAGCGAAAGACGGTAAAGTCTGGCGAGCAAGCGTGAAGCGGGATAAAACGAGCTGTCTTCCCACCGCCTGGAGAAGTTCTGCGCAGACAGGTAAAGGCGCGGGTTTTTCCAGTTGGGAAGCGCCAGCACGCGCATACCAGGCGGAAAGAACAGGGTCCAATCTACCGTCACTGTTCCTCGACCAACCTCACGATCCGAGGGCTTCCACGTTCTTGCTACCAGAGAGTTGCAGGCGCCGGTACGAAATCAAGGCCAGGGCCGCCGTAACCCCCTGGCAGACCACCAGCGCTATCCCCGCACCGACGATGCCAAAAAAGTACACCAACCCCGTCCCAAAGGTCACGGCGACCCCGGCGGAGAGCGCGTAGGCCGCGAAGAGCCAATCGGGGCGCTCGAGGGCCCTCAGCGACTGGCTCAGGACCTGCTTGACCGAAGCGACGATGGGCGAAAGACCCAGTATCCACAGTAGGACGGCGAATCCTTCGTACCGTCCGTCGTAGAGCAAGGACACCAGCGGCTGGTGAAAGAGGCCCAACAGCAACCAGTACACGGCAGGACCAACCACGAAGGGGATCAGGGCTATACGTAAGCGGGATTCGAGGTTGGCACGTCCCTCATCCCGGGCCCGCACGAGGGTCGGCAGCAGCAGGATGGAGAGCGCCCAGACGGCCTGAAGCATGGGCATGATCAGGTTCATCAACGCTTTGAAGGCGGCACCGGCCGCCAGACCGCCAAACAGGGGCAGGACCAGATAGAAGATGTTCATGGGTACCCAGTTTAGCGCCTGGTTGCCCACCGACCAGCGTCCGTACCTCCAGTGATCCAGGAAGGCGTCCCGGGTCAGACCGCCCTCCCGCAACGACGGCCATCGCACGCCAAGACGCACCACCAGCCAGAGGCTTACGGCCAGGCTGCTAACCGCCATCACACCCAGCGCCGAGGACGCCGATAGCCACTCACGCGAGTACAGAACCCAGGCTCCCGCCAGCATCAAGGCCATGTACCACGCCCCCCCCGAAGCCGCGAGGCGAGGCTCGAGATGGGCGTAGCACGCCCGGCGCATCAGCCAGAGAAGAAGGATGAAGGGCTCGGCGAGGGCCAGGGATAGCATGACCGCGGAGAGAGACCTCGAACCAGAAAGCGCGAACCCGGCGCCAGCGAGCAGCAACACAAGGCTGCCCACGACGGCGAAGCCCGCATGACCGTACAGAAGGGCGCCCATGTATTCCGACAGGCGATCCTTGTACTTGCCCGATCCGAAGACCAGGAGCGGTTCGGCAAACACCGCCGTGTGAACGGCTCCGACGAGCAAGAAGACGGCGAATGTTACGCCGAAAGCTCCGTAGTCGTCCGGAGATAGCCAGCGGGCCAGGAGTACGTTGAGGACGAAGTTCGAGGTGGCGAACAGGCCCTGGTCGGATATGGCCCAGAATCCTTTTGTCAGCCAGCGTTTGATAGGGCTGCTCCGTCCAGCCGATCTAGTAGGCCCACGGGGTCGCGGTGTACGGAGGATTGCCTAAACTCTGGACACCGTCACGTTCCCTAAGCATGTTGCGGCGGTCTATGGCGCTGCGGCCAGGGCGGATAATTGTACCGTAGCAAACCGGGCCACGTAAGAGCCGTGACCGCCGCCTGCCTGGGGACGCTCATTCCGCCCCTCCACGTCTCGTCGGGCTTGATCGTCATGTTGCCGCTCTGGAACCTGTCGGGGTTCCCGGAGAACGTGTGGGGCACGTCGAGCCGGACCTCGCGCTCGCCCGCGAAAGGAAGCTTCGCGCCCTCCTCGCCCAGGAAGCGCAAAACGCCCTCCACGGATTGGCGGGGTCTACGAACGAAATCTTCGTAGCGCAGCAACAGGTAACGGTCCGGGTCCTGCCTCCGGAGGTTCTCCGTGGCCAGGTTCCACTCGTCCCAAACCAGCGAGCTCTCTGCGAAGCCGTGGGACGTCATGAGGTTCTTAGAACCATCCCCATGATCCGGCTTCGCTTTCCTCCTGGACTCCCAGGAGTAAGCGACCGCGCGCGGGTCCCTCACGAGGTGAAGAACGTAGAGGTCGATGCTCGGGAGATTTCCTAGCACGAACCCGTAAGAAGGGAACTTCGACGTATCGACGATCACCCTGCTCCGGCTTACGTCCCGCGCGGCGTGGTAAAGCTTCTCCGACGCTTGCAGGTACTCTTCCATCCCGGCCATCTTCGTCCGCAAACCCCGGAGGGAGGGCGCGAGCGCGACGTGCCGGGTACGGACCCCCCGCTCACGCAGGTCGACCAACCTCTCCGCGTCGACGCCACCGTCGTCCCCGAACGCGCGCGACGTCACGCCGTGCCACACGGGGCATTCTCGAAAAGGTACGCCGCAGCTGCACAACCTGTTCTCGATAAAGCCGCGATCCCAGATGTAGCGCATCTCGCCGACGAGGAAGAAGTCTCTCACCTCTCCCAAGACTCTGCCCAGGATCGTGCTGCCGCTTCTTCCCCACCCCGTGATGTACAGCACCTTGACCCGGCGCTCGTCCGAAACCGTCGGGCCCAAGACGGGGGCGAGCACTTCTTTGCCTGATCGCCGGTCTTGCAACTCTAGACACCTGCCTTCTTGCGCCCTCTTGCCCACACCACTTGTTTGCCTGGGGGTTGACGTCACGCCTCGTTCGCGTCCCGACCGGTGCTCACGAGCGTTCTACCCGAGCCAGCCCATACCACGCTTCGGCGCGGTTATTCGTAGGAGGCGTAGATGCCCTCCTGGCCCCCCTTGACGTTGTTCATCACGGTTCCGAGGATCGTGGTCCCGACGGCCTCCAGCGTACGCGTGGCTTTGCGCAACGCTTTCTTGCGCGTCTTCTGTGCGTCGAGGACGAGGAGGACCCCGTCCCCCTGGGTGGCGAGGATCGCCGGGTCGGAGACCGGTCCCGTGGGAGGGGCGTCGATGAGCACGTAGTCGAACTCTTGCTGGGCCTTCTTCACGAACTGGGCGAAACGGTTGGAGCCCACCAGCTCCGCGGGCCTGCTCGGTATCGGGCCCACGGTCATCACCTTGAGGTCCGGGAGGGGCTCGTGCCAGACGTCCCGCATGCCGAACTCGTCGGCCAGCACGTTCACCACCCCCTGGAAGTTGCGCAGGCCGAAAACCTCGTGCATCGTCGGCCGGCGAAAGTCGCAGTCGACGATCAGGGTCTTCTTGTCCGCCTGGGCAAGGACCACCCCAAGGTTGGCGCAGGTGGTGCTCTTGCCCTCCTTGGGTCCGGGGCTGGTCACCACTATGACCTTCGGCGGGTTGTCCACCAGCGTGTAGAGGAGGCTTGTACGCAGCGTCCGGTAGTCCTCCGCGGCCGTACCGCCGGGATGGGCGAGCGTTATGAGGTTTCCGGAGACGTCGTTGTTGTCCGTCTTTCGGACCGCCCGCATCTTTAGCCGTGAATGCGCCATCTAGGCCACTCCCTTCCTCTTGTCCCTCCTCGGGAGCTTGAACTCTCGCACGGTGGCGAGGGTCGGTACGCCGGAGATCTGCATGGCCTCCTCCGGCGAGCGCCAACGGTCGTCCAACTGCTCCAGCAGCAAGGCCAGGCCGACGCCGAGTACCAGGCCCAAGAACAGCGCCAAGACGCCGTTGAGCAGCAAGTTGGGGCTCACGGGGGTCTCGGGCACCGCGGCCTCCTCCACGGAGGTTGCGGTTATGGAGTTGGCGTTCGAGCTCACCTCGGAGACCTGCTCGGAGACCACCTTCCCGATGGTGTTGGCGACCGCGCTCGCCTGTTGCGGGTCGGGGTCCGTGTAGGAAATCTCTATCACCTGCGTCTCGCCGATCGGCTCCACGGTCATGGTCTCCAAGAACTCGTCCGCGGGCGTCTGCAGGCCGCGCTCCTCGATGACCGCGTCCGCCACGGTGCCGGTGTCGGCCAGCTCCGTTATCGTCTGGGTGAGCTGCTGGAGGCCTATGACGTCGCCGGGCGTGTCCGTCAGCCCCTGCTTCTGGCCGACGAGCACCTTGATCGAGGCCTCGTACATCGGGGTCTGGTAGAGCCCGAAACCGACGGCCGCCGCCACGAGCGCGAGCGTGACCAGCACGATGATCCACAACCTCTGCCAGATCGTGCGGAAGAGGTCTCTTATGGAAAGCGCATCCTCGCCTTGCGGGGGGACGTTCGCGGTCCAGCCGGCGTCGTACTCGGCCACCAGCGAGGGCTTACGCCGCGCGCCGTTGGGGGACATGCCTTCCAAAACGTCAACCTCCTGTCTCGATGCGGGCGACCCGCCGTGCCTGATCTGGCCCCGTCCTCGTGGGCAGCGTCCGGGCACTGCGGGTCCCATCCATGTGAAATATTGTGCGACGGGGTGGGCGGTCCCGCATCCGTCAACCGGCACATATTCCGGCCGCCGGGCGTTCCGGCTACTACGCCCCGCCTTACGCCTTCTCGCGGGCGCGGCGCCGCGCCGGCCGGGTACGCTTGGGGCGGGATCTGTGGGGGGTCACCTGCCCGCCGGGCCCGTCGAGCTTTGCTACGGCGGTCGTGTCCCTCACGAAAAAGTCCTCCCCGCCGATGGGGAACACCACTTCTATCTCCCCGTCCGGGTAGCGGAACCGTGCGAGATCCAGCGCGTCCGCTATGCTTGCGGCCCACACCGTCACGTCGAAACGCTCGCCGTTGCGGCCGACCTTGAGCGAGATCCTGATCACGCGAAATCCCTCCCGTCGGCGCGAGCGGAGCATTCGTTCCCGTAAACCATATGGCGGATGATGCGCCAGCGGCACACTCTTGCCTATCCGCCTGGTGGCACATATTGGCGCCCACGAGGACGCCCGGCCCCCGACGACGCCGGTGGGCCAGCGACGCTACGTCAGACCGCCACCAGGAAATCGTCCAGCGCCTCGATCGCCATCCGCGCCTGCCGCTGCCGGCGCTCGGGCTTGGTGAGGCGCCGGCCGTTCTCCTTTTTGGGGACCGTGGGAACGAGGCCCCAGTTGGAGTTTATGGGCTGGAGGGTCCCCTCTTTGGTGGTGATGTAGTGGGCGAGCGCGCCCATCATCGTGCCCTCGGGCAGGATGATGGGCTCCTCACCTCTCGCCGTTCTCGCGGCGTTAGTGCCCGCGATGTGGCCCATGGCGGTGCTCTCGGTGTAGCCCTCCACGCCGGTTAGCTGGCCGGCGAAGAACAGGAGGGCATCGCTCAGGGCGTCCCTTATCTTCATGGTCGCGTCCAGCATCCGGTTCGCCGGCAGGTAGGTGTTGCGGTGCATGACGCCCATGCGGGCGAATTCCGCGTTCTGCATGCCGGGGATGGTCCGGAAGACGCGGCGCTGCTCACCCCACTTGAGGCGCGTCTGGAACCCGACCATGTTGTAGAGTCGGCCCTCCGCGTCGTCCTGGCGGAGCTGGACGACGGCGTAGGGGGTCTCGCCGGTGCGCGGGTTCGGCAGTCCGACGGGCTTCATCGGGCCGAAGCTCAAGGTCTGCCGGCCGCGGCGGGCGATGGTCTCGACGGGGAGGCAGCCCTCGAAGTACATATCCTCCTCGAAGTCTTTGATCGGGGAGAGCTCGGCGGTCGCGAGGTCTTCTACGAAGGCGTCGTACTGCTCCTCGGCCATCGGGCAGTTCAGGTAGGCGGCCTCGCCCTTGCCGTAACGCGACGCCCGCCACACGATCGAGTCGTCCAGGGAGTCGCGGTGGACTATCGGGGAGGCGGCGTCGTAGAAGTAGAGCGTTTCGCCGGAGAGCTTCTCTATCTTCTCGACGAGGGCATCGGAGGTGAGGGGTCCGGTGGCGACCACGGTCGGGCCTTCGGGCAGGTCCTTCATCTCGCCGCGGACGACCTCGATGTTGGGATGGCTGTGCACCGTCTCGGTCACGGCGCGGGGGAAGCCTTCACGGGCGACCCCCAGGGCGCCACCGGCCGGGACGGAGTTTTCTTCGGCGCAGCGCAGGACCACGGACCCCAGGCGCCGCAACTCCTCTTTGAGCAACCCGGACGCGGTCTCCAGCGACCTGTTCCCGAGCGAGTTCGAGCAGACGAGCTCGGCGAAGTGCTCCGTGCGGTGGGCCGGGGTCTCCTTGACCGGCCGCATCTCCCACAGCTCCACGGAGCAGCCGAGCTCCGCCGCCTGCCAGGCCGCCTCGCTGCCGGCCAGTCCGCCCCCTATGACCGTCACGTCTGCCACGTGGCTCTTCCTCCGTATAGATTTCGGATACCGTCCGACGGCCCTTCTGGGGCCGGGTCGCGCGATTCTACCGCCGCAAAACGCCCGCGTCCCCTCTCCGGCGAGATCCGGGGCTCGGGCTTGGAGGAAGCCTTCGGGCCCCGAAGCGAAACCGGCGGCATCTTCCAACCGCCGCAAAGTTCTTGCTAACGGCTGACCGTCCCTACAACGGTCGGTTTCTCTAACCTCCGCAAGGTGGTTGGGCGGGGACCCGACCGTAGAAGTCTTCGATGCGCACGATGTCGTCTTCGTCGAAGCGGCCGAAGGAGATCTCTAGTATCCGCGCCGGGC
>CAXTDD010000084.1:0-7689 GCA_964242955.1 uncultured Rubrobacteraceae bacterium
GATGTTCTTGCCCTCGACGCGCTTGAGGACGGAGAGGTCGGTGGGCTCCACGATCTTCTTGCTGAAGACCTCGTAGGTGTACTGCCGGCCCATGGTGTCCTCCAGGTAGACCTTGTCGCCGTTTGCCAGATCCTCGAGATCGTAGAAGGCCAGGTCGCTCGCGGTGCCCGGGAAGCCGATGCGGTGGCCGGCGATGTAGATGTTGGCCTCCTCCTGCCACGGGAAGCCCGTGTACTTCAGGCGCACCGCCGCGTAGTCGCGGAACAGGTTCTCGTCCGTGCCCACGCCGGTCGGGATCTCGTCGTTCTTTATCTCCGCCATCTTGGGCACCGTAAGCTTGAGGGTCTTGTCCTTGGCCGGCTCGAGCTTGTTCCCCTCCTTCTCGGCGTCCCCGCCGCCCCCGGCCTTCGGCGCGACCTGCTGGTCCTTGGCCTGCTCGGTCATCTTCTTGTCCTCGGGCTGCTTCTGAGCCTGCTCCTGGGACTGATCCTGCGAGCCCCCACCCCCCTGGTCGGACTGCCCCGCCGAGGAGCAGGCGGCCAGCGACGCCGCCACCAGGATGGCCGCAAAGATCAAAACCAGCTTCTTGAATCGCATCTCGTCACCTCTCGCTGTCTCTCCGCCAAACGCCGCACAAAGTAGAATACGGACCGAAAATTACAGGGCGGTAACGTTTGCACCAACAACCCGTTACACCCCGCCACCACGCGTTCCCGCGCCACCACCCGGGCCCGGTCCCGTTTTGCCGGCAGTTATCTTAAGGTCGGCGACCCCTGGTGTAAAGGCCAAACCCCCACAATCACCGCACCTCGCACCCCACTAATCTCTCTTCCCAAGAATTCTTGACAGTCCTACACGTATGTGTATACTGCATATATATGAACGCTGTCCCTAACAGGAGGAATGTCTTGGAGACCATGGAGCGGACGGGCAAGATGGCGGAGCAGCTGGCGAAGACCGGTGGCGACGCGTACAAGCTGGTCGTGGACCACATCGCGGCGCAGCAGGAGCGGGGCGTGCGGTTCGCGCAGGAGACGCTTGACGGCGCGGTGCGCGAGGTTCGCCACCAGGCCGAGAGCAACCGGGCCCTCACGCAGGAGCTCGTGGAGCGGGCCGAGCGGCAGCGCGGCGCCTTCCAGACGCTCGTCGGGCAGTCCGTGGACGCCTATATGGATCTCGTCTACGCGCCGCTCAGCTACTACGGGCAGGGCCTGAGGGTCGTCGAGGGCGAGACCGAGCGCGCCGCGACCTTCCCCATCGCCAACTACGACGAGCTCAACATCGACGAGATCTCCAAGCAGCTCGACCGGCTTACCGCGGCGCAGGTGCGAGAGGTCCGCGAGTACGAGAAGCGCAACAAGAACCGCGAGACCCTGATCGAGCAGTTCGACCGCAAGCTGAAGGCGGCTTCCGCCTAGCAGTTAGCTTTTAGCTCTTAGCCGTTAGCTGCCCGCTGATCGGCGGCAAGCAGCGGCAACAACGAAAGGGCCGGGTTTCTTTAACCCGGCCCTTTCGCTTGCCTTGAGACCTCTGCTCTTGCTAACTGCTAAAAGCTAACTGCTAAGAGCTACTTCAGCAAGTCCTTCAGATGCCCTTTCTTCTCCTTCGCGGTGCCTTTGCGCTGATCGGAGCGGCCCTCGGCCTTCTTGTCCTTGTTGCCGGAGAGGGCGCCGGCGGCCTCCTTCATGCGGCCCTTGGCCTTGTCCATGGCCCCCTCGTTGCGGTCGTCCTGCCCGGTCTTGTCTCGCCTGCCCACGGGTTCCTCCTTGTGGCGGGTACAACTGCTCTCTTAGACCTTCCCCGGGCGGGCGGCGGTTACACCTTCCCGTACGTGGTGCCGGGGTCGCCAGCTTTCGCGTCCTGGATGGTCTGCCACACTTTGTGTGGGGAGGCCGGCATGTCTATGTGGGTGACGCCGAGGTGGCTCAGGGCGTCTATTACCGCGTTTATGACGGCGGGTTGGGCGGCGATGGCGCCGGATTCGCCGATGCCCTTCACGCCCATCGGGTTCGTGGGGGACGGGGTCTCGGTGCGGTCCAGGATCATGCTCGGTATCTCGGGGGCGCCGGGGATCATGTAGTTCGTCATCGTCCCCGTGATGAGGTTGCCCGCCGCGTCGTAGACGACCCCCTCGTAGAGGGCCTGGGCTATTCCCTGGGCTATGCCGCCGTGGAGCTGGCCGTCGACGATGGCCGGGTTGACCACGGGACCGCAGTCGTCCACCGCGACGTACCTCGGGATGGTGACCCGGCCGGTCTCGGTGTCCACCTCGACGGCGCAGACGTGGGTCCCGTAGGGCCAGGTGAAGTTCGGCGGGTCGAAGACGTGGCTCTCGCTCAGGACCGGCTCCATGCCCTCGGGCAGGTCGGCCGCCAGGTAAGCGGCGCCGGCCACGTCCTGGATGGTTACGTTCGTGCCGGGTGAGCCCGCTACGGAGAAGCGTCCGCCCTCGAACTCGATGTCGTCCTCTGCGGCTTCGAGCATGTGCGCCGCGATCTTCTTCGCCTTGTCCACGACCTTCTTGCACGCGAGGCTCAAGGCCACCCCGCCCACGGCGAGACTCCTGGAGCCGTAGGTGTCGCGGCCGTAAGGGGCGATGGCGGTGTCGCCGTGCAGGACTTCGACGTCGTCGACGTCGACCCCGAAGGCGTCCGCGGCGATCTGGGACCAGCTCGTCTCGTGGCCCTGGCCGTGGGGCGAGGTGCCGGTGACGACCTCGACCTTGCCCGTCACGAGCATCCTGACGGAGGCCGACTCCCAGCCACCGCTCTGCAGGCGGACGCCCGCGGCGACCTTGGACGGGGAGAGGCCGCCGCTCTCCGTAAAGTTGCCGATGCCGATGCCCAGCTGCTTTACGTCGCCGGCCTCGCGGCGGCGTCTCTGCTCCGCGCGCAACTCGTCGTAGTCGGCGAGGTCGAGGGCTTTTCTCATGCAGGTCTCGTAGTCGCCCGAGTCGTACATCACGCCGGCCGGGGTGGTAGTCGGTTCGTCGAACGGGGGGATCAGGTTCATGATGCGGAGCTCGGCCGGGTCCATAACTAGCTCGCGCGCCAGGTCGTCCATGATGCGCTCGTGGGCGTAGGCGGCCTCGGAGCGGCCGGCCCCACGGTAGGCATCCGTGGGCGTCAGGTTGGTGAAGACGCCGGTGCACTCGAAGGAGTACGCGTCGAAGGTGTAGAGGCCCGGGTAGGTGAAGGACCCGAAGATGGCGATGCCGGGCGTCAGGAGCTGCAGGTAGGCGCCCATGTCCGCGAGCAGCCTGACCTTCATGCCCAGGATCCTGCCGTCGCGCTTGGCGGCTAGCTGGATGTGCTGGACCTGGCCGCGGCCGTGGGTGCTCGACAGGTGGTTCTCACTTCTGTCCTCGATCCACTTGACCGGGGTCTCCAGCTTGCGGGCGAGTACCAGCGCGAGCGCCTCCTCGGCGTACACGTTCAGCTTGCCGCCGAAGCCGCCCCCGACGTCCGGGGCGACGACGCGCAGCCGCGTCTCGGGGACGCTGCACATCAGGGCGAGGATGTCCTTGACGAAGTGGGGGACCTGGGTCGAGGAGTAGACCGTGAGGGAGCCGGTCGCCGGCTCAGGGTTCACGACCACGGCGCGGGGTTCGATGGGAGACGGGATCAGGCGCTGCTGGACGTACCGGCCGCTGACGACCACGTCCGCTTCCTCGAATGCCTGGTCGATATCCCCGGTACCGAGCGGCCAGACGTAGCACTCGTTGGTGCCGAGGTCCTCGTGGACGAGCGGCGAGCCGTCCCCGAGCGCGGCCTCGACGTCGACCACCGCGGGCAGCACCTCGTAGTCCACGTCGATGAACTCCAGGGCGTCCGCCGCCGCGTAGCGGTCGGCCGACACGACCACCGCCACGCCGTCGCCCGCGTGGTTGACCTCGCCGCGGGCAAGGGGCCAGTGGTCGGGGATCTTGATGTCCTCGGTCACCGGCCAGCCCGTGGGGATGCCGATGGCCCACTCGTCCGCGAGATCCTCCCCCGTAAAGACGGCCACGACACCCGGCCGCTCCCTCGCGGCGGAGGCGTCTATGGACAGGACCTTCGCGTGGGCGTGGGGGCTGCGGAGCAGGGCCAGGTGCAGCATCCCGGGGAACCGGATGTTGTCCGTAAACTTCGCCCGCCCCGTCACGAGCGCAGCATCCTCCTTGCGCGGAACGCTGTTCCCCATGTACCGCCGGGCCGTCTCCGTCATGCGCCCTACCCTTCGGATCGTGTTGCGCTCACCGCTGAATACCTCTGCCTTGCGGCCCTCACTACTCCAGTTCCAGGAGGTCCTGGCCCGCGTCCACGGCGTCCTCGTGCTCCACGAGGAACTTCGAGACGGTGCCGCTCTCCTCGGTCCTCACCTCGTGGAAGGACTTCATCACCTCGATCAGGCCGACGGTGTCCCCCGCGGATACCGCGTCGCCTTCCTCCACGTAGAAGTCGCTGTCGGGGTCCGGGCGCCGGTAGAAGGTGCCGGGCATCTGCGCTCTCACGGTCTTCGCCAAGTCTCGTTCTCCCTCTGCTAGTTGACCCTTTGCCCCGACCGACCGAGCGGCCGGACCTCGACGTCGTTCTCCCGCAGCTTACGCACTATCGTCTCGGCCAGCTTCACGACCCCCGGCGTGTCGCTGTGGACGCAGACCGAGTCGCACCTCACCCCGACCTCGCCGCCGCTCTCGGTCTCGACCCTGCCCTCCTTCACGGCCCGCACGACCCTCTCGCCCATCTCCTCGGGGTCGAGCTCGCCGGCCAGCTTGCGGGTAAAGACGATCCGGCCCTCGTCGTTGTACGCCCGGTCGGCGAAAAACTCGGCCGCCACCGGCTGCCCCATCTCCCCCGCAAGCTCGTGGGTGATGGACGACTCCATGCAGTACAGGACGAGCCCGGGGTCTACCTGTCGTATAGCTTCAATGATGGCGCGCGCGAGGTCTTCGTCGCGGGCGGCGGCCATGTAGAGGGCGCCGTGGGGTTTGACGTGTTGGACCTCCATTTCGTAGAGGCGGGCGAACTCGCGCAGGGCGCCGAGCTGGTAGATCAGCTCGTCTTGGATCTCCTCGGGCGGGGCCTTGATCTCCCTTCTCCCGAACCCGACCAGATCCCGATACCCGCTATGCACCCCAACCGCAACCCCATGCTCCTTGGCCAGCGCCACGGTCTCCCGCATAACGTGCGGGTCCCCCGCGTGAAACCCCCCAGCCACGTTCGCCGACGAGATAAACCGCATCAGATCTTCGTCAGCCCCGAAACTGTAAGGCCCGAAGCTCTCCCCCATGTCGCAATTAAAGTCGATGTGCATGGTGCTCCTCCCTGCGGTCGTCGCGCACGGCCCCTTCGGGGCCTTTCAGCACGCCCGCTTCGCGGGCTTTCAGCTTCTTGCTTTTGCTGGTTGGCCGGATGCTCAAGAGAGCGCTTCTTTTGTCTCGGCCAGTCTCTTGCGACGGTCCTCGCGGGCGGCGAGCGCTTCTTCGAGCTCTATGGAGCGGAACCTCGTCTTGTCGTTGGTTTTGGATTGGGCCAGGCGGTCGCGGTCGGCGCTTATTACGGTGCCGATGGTGGCGTAGCCGCCGCCGGTTACGGCGTCGTTCATGAGGACTATGGGCTCGACGCCGCCGGGGACCTGGATGGAGCCTATGGGGTACCCGAAGTCCACGACGTTGGCCGGGTCGCTGCCCGCGCCGGCCGGCTGCTCGCGCTCGACGAAGCCGAGCTCGCCGCCCTTGTAACGGTAGCCGACGCGGTCGGCGTCGGGTGTAACCGTCCACTCGACGTTTAGGAATTCGTTCATGCTCTCTTCGGTCAGGCGGTAGCTGGCGAGGCCGATGATGACGCGCAGCTCGGTCTCTCTGGTGTAGGTCGGAATTTTATCCGCCTCTACCTTCTTGCCAATTTGGGCTTCGCCGTTTCGGGGCTCGCCAAGCTGGAGTTCGTCGCCTTCCTGGAGGGCGCGGCCCTCGTGGCCGCCGAGGCCTATGAGGGTGTATGTGGAGCGGCTGTGCATGAAGAGGGGGGCGCCTATCCCCCCGGCGACCGAGAGGTAGGAGCGGGCGCCGTTCTTGAGGTAGTCGAAGGAGAGGACGTCGCCCTCCTCCACCTTCAGGGCCTCCCAGGTCGGGGCTTCCTCGTTGTTTATCTTGGGCGGCATCTCGGCGCCGGTCACGGCTATGACGGCGTCTTCGGTGAACTCGAGTTGGGGGCCGAAGTAGGTGATCTCGAGCCCCGCGGCACCGTCTTGGTTGCCGACGAGGTAGTTGCCGACCTGATACGAGAACACGTCCATAGCCCCGCTCGGCGGCATCCCGATGGCGTACTCGCCGAAACGACCCGTATCCTGGACGGTGGTGAGGAGGCCCGGGCTCTTTACCCTAATCGCCATAGAGCACCCCCAGGATCTCCTCGTTGTAAGCGTGCGGGTCTTCGAGCGCCCGATCCGGATGGAAGGTGAAGTCCTTTTTCTTGTACTCGAAGGTGCCGTCCTCCACGCGGGCCCTGATCTCGTCGAACTCTTCCTGGTCCACCCCGCGGTACTTCCAGACGTCGCCGGGCTTCGGGAAGACTATGGAGTCCTCGAAATCCTTCAAGCTCTGCTTCACGTCGAGCACCGGCGCCGGAGCGAGGCCGTAGAGCTGGTAGCCGCCGGCGCCCTGGACCGAGTAGACGACGGCGAACCCACCGCCGAAGCCGAAGGCCCGCTCCGGGGTGAAGGTGCGGGGCCTGACGTATTTCGGGACCTCGACCTGTTCTTCGGGCGGGACCAGTTGGTAGCACCAGGGGAGGCCGGGGACGAACCCGATCATGGTGACCAACCACGGGGACCCCAACAGCGCCGCGATAAAGTCGTCCTTGGAGTCGTAGCCGTTTATGCGGGCCGAGTACTCCAGGTCCGTCGCTTCCGGATCCTGATGGCGGTCGCGGAAGCGCATCAGGGCCTCGTGGGTCCAGGGGTCCTCCATCATCACCGGCACGTCGACGACGCGGGTCTGTAGCTCGAAGCCCTTGATGTCGCCGACCTCTTCGTCGATCTCCTCCAGGCGGGAGATGAGCTTGGCCGGGTGCAAGACGTCCGGGTCTATGCGGACCATGTACGAGGCGTTGGACGGGCAGACGTCTATCACGCCGTCGACGTTCTCCTCCTGAAGCTTGTTCGTGATCGCCATCGCCCTGAAGTTCACCTTGAGGCTCATCGCCTCGGCCAGCTCGACGAAGACGAACTCGTCGCCCCCGTAGCTGTAGCGCGCCTGCGGAAGCTCGGTTCCGACGTTGCCCATGCGATGGCACCCCGCTTTCCCTGTGTAGGTGCCGCAATAGTACATACGCCGGATTTTCGGGTCAACGAATGCTAAAAGGTTATCGTAAAGGCGAAAACGGAAAGGGAGACGCACTTGAACGCAGCCGTGATGACCCGATCGGCGCTCATGGCGGCCTTCACCGCCGTGGCGGCCCAGATCGCGATCCCCTTCGAGCCCGTCCCGTTCACGTTGCAGGTGCTGGCGGTGATCCTGACCGGCCTCCTGCTCGGGCCGCGCTACGGGGCACTCGCGATGGCGGTCTACGTGCTAATCGGGGCCGTCGGCGTGCCGGTCTTCTCCGGCTTGAGGGGCGGCCTCGGCATCGTCTTCGGCGACACCGGAGGATACTTGCTGGCCTATCCTCTGGCCGCCGCCGTCGCGGGCCTCGCCGCCGGGACCGTCGC
>CAXTDD010000085.1:0-7683 GCA_964242955.1 uncultured Rubrobacteraceae bacterium
CCCGATACCCCCTGCGGAGCGGAGGGACCGCGACGGGGCGCTCTCGGAGGCGCGCGCCCTGCTGGGCGAAGAGCGCCTCGAGATGGCCTTGGCGGCCGGACGGGCCATGGACCTCGAAGAGGCCGCCGCCTTCGCGGCGCTCCGGGAGGCTGTGCCCCCGCCGTCCGCCGCGTTGCCGCACGGGTTGAGCGCGCGGGAGGTCGAGGTCTTGGGGCTCGTGGCCGAAGGGCTAACCGACGCCCAGGTCGCCCGGAGGCTCTCGCTCAGCCCCCGCACCGTCGGCCACCACCTCCGCTCCATCTACCGCAAGCTGCGCGTCCCCTCGCGGGCCGCCGCCGCCAAAACCGCGCTGGAGCTGGGCCTGATCTAGCCCAGGCGCCAGCCCAACGGCCCTCGTAAAGGGCGGTTTTCTTCGCGAACGGTGTGCCGCGGGACCTACCCGGCAGATCGTCCCCGGATCCCTGTGACGTCCCTACGCCGTTTGCGTTAGGCATCCCTACCTAGTTCCGTCCGATCCCGCCCTCCGGGACAAGTTGCGCAGTTCTGCCGATGGACCGTCCGGCCCGCGCGTCTAGCATCCTCTCAAGCCCCACCGACGAGCTTGTGGAGTCGGTAAGGACGCGGGGCAAACGGCATCCGGCCACGAGAGGAACGGCGCATGACGACCATCGGATACGCGGGTTTTGGAGGAGCCTCAAACGGCGACTTCGACCGCGCGCGCCGCAGGTCCTTCGCGCGCCGCATCCTGGTCTGGTCGGGCGTAGAACGGGGTCGGCTGCTCCCCTTCGAGGAGGCCGCGGGCGAATCCACCCGCGGCGTCTACAGGGGAAGAGAGGCCGTCGAGACGGCGAAGATCGTGGGCAGCGTGGGACGCGCCAGGGACTTCGACCCGGCGTTCATGCCCATCACCCCGGCCCTGAAAGAGCGGTGGCGGTCGGTGAACCGCGCCTTCCTGCAGGCCGGGACGCTGCCGCCCGTGCGGCTGAACAAGGTCGGCGACGCCTACTTCGTGGTGGACGGAAACCACCGCGTCTCCGTCGCCCGCTTCCACCGCGCTCACTGGGTCGACGCCGAGGTGACGGAGTTTTGCGCCCCAAAGTCCGCCGAACAGACGACCGACGAGAGAAGGGAAACCACATGCCGCTAGAAGAGAACAAGAAGACCATCCGTCGCATCTACGACGAGCTGTGGAACGAACGAAAGCTTGAAGTCGCGGACGAGATCATCGCCGAGGACGCCGTCAACTACGACACCGGGTTCGTCGCGCAGCCTTTCGGCCCCGAAGAGATGAAGGGGACCGTCCGGATGGTCACGGCCGGCTTCCCGGACAACCGCCACGAGGTGGAAGAGGTGATCGCCGAGGGCGACACCGTCGTCTTGCGCTGCACCCTGACCGGCACCAACGAGGGCGAGTTCATGGGCCTGCCGCCGACCGGCAGGGAGATAGAGGTGGGCGAGATCCACATCTACCGCCTCCGGGACGGCAAGGCGGTCGAACACCGCGTGGGCCGGGACGACATGGGCGCGATGCGCCAACTCGGCGTGATCCCGGCCTCCGTCCCCGGACCGACCCGCGACGCTCAGACCCCGCAAGCGTGACGGGTAGAAGACCACCGTCGATTCATTCGAAAGGAACGAAAGCATGACGAAAACGAAACTCTTCAGGGGAGCGTCGGTGGCGGCCGTGGCAGCCGTCGGGTTCGCCTACGATCGGGGGACCAACGTCTTCTCCTCCGCCCAGCGGAACCTCGCGGGCGGCGGGCGCCTGGTGAAGATCGTCGTCCGTGACGGGGCCGGCCTGACGGCCACCCGCGTCTGGGGCTTCAGGGTGGCGGGGGACGCGTGATGGGCCCCTTCGCGAGAGACCTCGACGGTGGCCTCAGGCTGTTGTGTCCGGTGGCGCGGCGGACGAAGCCGTTCGCACCCGACGCCGGGGAGTTGCGGGAGATCGCAGATCTCCCTACGGAGACGGCTTTACGCAGGGCCGTCCCGTTCCTGGAAGAGATGGTGGAAGATCCCGCCTTCGTGGAGGCCGAGATCCTCCCACTTCTGGAAGAGGCTGAGGGGGCCGAGGGCTGGTACGTGGCCCGCCGCCACGAGGAAGAGGGAGCCTACTCTCTTCAGGTCTTCGTCTGGCCCGGCGGGACGGGGACGAAGATCCACGACCACTCCTCCTGGGGCGTCTACCGCTGCGTCGTGGGTTCGGTGCTGGAAGAACGCTACGGGCGCCTCGATGACGGCTCCCGCCCCGACCACGCCCGCCTGAGGAAGTCCTGGCAACTCCGCTGGAAACCTTCGGACGGCGCCTCGACCGTGCTGCCCGGCGACGGGGGCATCCACCGGATAACGAACACGGGCGGCGGGACGGCCATCTCGGTGCACCTCTACGGGCCGCGGACGCGCAACGTCGACGGCCGGGACTACGACCCCTCCCGCGACCACGTCTGCGACCGGACCGAAGACTAGACAGACGACGACCGACGCGAACCGGGGAGGTGAGAGAGATGCGAGAGAGCTGCTACTGCGGAAGGACGGGTGAGATCTCGGACCGCGAGCCCGTCGTTCTGGACGACGGCGCGACGGGCCTGGCCTGTCCCGGCGAAGCGTGCGGCCACACGGACCGCCTGGAATGGCTCCCCGAGGACGTCCGAAGGACCGTCCTGGAGGAAGCCGCCCGCAAGCGGCCGACGGCGGCGTAGGTAGCCCACGCCACCCTTGCCGGGATCGTCTGCGGCGGTCCCGGCCATTACGCAAAGAACGAAACCACGACGAGAGGATGCATTGTGAGAGAGACGTTCGAGAACGTGACGACCGGAAAACGGCGGATCTACAACCCGATCCAGAAGGACTACGCGACCTTCCTGGAGACGAGCGAGGAGACCGGGGGCAGGCGCACCCTGATCGAGATAGAGGTGGCCCCCGGCGGGGGAACACCCCCCCACTACCACCTGACCTACGCCGAACACTTCGAGGTCCTCGAAGGCGAGCTTCAGGTAACGGTCGGCGACGAAACCCATACCCTGGCCGAAGGAGAGCAGGCGACGGCGCCCGCCAACACGCTGCACAACTTCCACAACGCCACCGACGAGCCGGCCACGTTCCTCGTCGAGTTCCGGCCGGGCCACGGCGGCTTCGAGAAGGCGCTCAAGGTCGCCTACGGCCTGGCGGCGGACGGCCGGTCCAACTCGAAAGGGCTGCCGAAGAACCTCTACCACACGGCCCTGCTATTCGAGTGGGGCGAGGGACGGATGCCCGGCATCTTTACCGTCATAGAGCCGCTGTTCCGAATCCTGGCGCAGCGGGCGCGGCGCAAGGGGATCGACCGTGAGCTGGAGGCGAGGTACGGCCGCTAGTAGATCGGGGGCGACTCCCCGGACTTCGTCGGGTGCGTGCCCTGGCTGATGCCCACCGAAACGACTTCACGACCGAACCGGAGAGAGGGGCTGATCGCGACGCAGGCAAACGAGAGACAAGCAAACGGATGATGAGTACAGAGAGGAGCATTCATGGACACCACCCACGTCGACGCCAAGGAACTGTGCGTCCGCTCGGTCCACGACATGGCCGAGGGCACGCTCGAGGACCTCGAGAGAGTCGTCCACCCCGATGCCCGCAATCGAGAGGCTGTCGACGAGCCGCCCGCGACCCGCGGCCGTGGGCCCGCGGCCTTCTACGCCACCGCGCTCTGGCTGCGCGACGCCTACGCCGAGCTGCGCTTCGACATCCACGACGTGGTCTCCGAGGGAGATCTCGTCGTGCTGCACGCCACGATGTCGGGCAGGCACACCGGTACCTTTGTCGGCTACGACGCCGACGCGCGCCCCGCGCAGGCGTTCCCGCCCACCGGCAAGCGGTTCGCCATCACCCAGACGCACTGGTTCCGCGTCGCCGACGGGAAGGTTATCGAGCACTGGGCCAACCGGGACGACCTCGGCACCGCGAAGCAGCTCGGCTGGACCCCGCCGTCGCCGCTGTACCTGGTTCGGATGCTGCTGGCGACCCGCCGGGCCCGCCGGGAGGCCGGGCGATGATCGCCGGACAAGTGGCGACGAGATACATCAAACTCGAACAAAGGAGAGAAGAGATGAGCAGAGCAGGAGACGTGTACGAGAACCCGGTGACCGGCGAGTACGCGGTCGTCCGCGTCGGCGCCCAAGAGTCCGGCGGGGAGTTGTCTATCGCCGACCTCTACGTCAGCCCCGGCGGGGCGGTTGCCGGGGAGCACGTCCATCCCGGCATCGAGGAGGTCTTCACGGTGGTCAGAGGCAGCGTGGGCTTCCGGCTCGACGGGCGCGAGGACGTGGCAGGCCCTGGCCGCAGGCTCGTCGTGCCTCCCGGGGTCGTCCATTACTGGTGGAACGCGGGCGACGAAGAGGCGCACGTGGTCGTCGAGTTGCGGGGAGACGCGAGGTTGCTGCGTGGTTTCGTGACGATGCTCTCCAACGTCTTCGGGATGGCCCGGGACGGCAAGACGGACGCCAAGGGCCGCCCGAACCTCTTGCAGGCCTCGCTTCTTGCCCGCGAGTTCGACGACGTGATCCGCTTCGTCGAACCCCCGCGTCTGGTGCAGAAGGTCCTGTTCGGGGTCCTGGCGCCCATCGCGAGGCTCCTCGGCTACCGGGCCGTCTACCCCCAGTACGGGCCCTCCGGCTTCGTCGAGGTGGAGCCCTGGCCCGGATACGCCAGGCCGGGATCTTCCCGGCAGCCGCAAAGGAGTTGATCCAACCATGCCGTCCACAACGAAGACGGAACCGCCAACGGTGGCTGGCCCGATGGTCGGGCCGCCCGGTTCGCCCATTTTCGCGGCGGGGGGACGCTTGCAGATGATCACGCTGACGGTCGAGCGGCGGTACGGAACGGCGACCGTGAGGTCGCGGGTTACCGCCCCCTCCATCGGTCGAGCCCTGGAGCTCTGCGGCGAAGACGCCCGCATCGTGCTCCTCGCACAGACCGAACGTCTCCTGCTCGCCGCCCGATCAGGCGGATCCTCAAAGAACCCGTCCGAGAGGGAGCCCGCGAGTAAGGTCGCGTGATCCAGGGGGTCGTAAGAAGGACGGAACAGCGGAGAGGATACGAACGGTGACGACGCAGTTAAGCAAAAAGTACAGGGGTGATGCGATCTACGCGCTGGGCCACTCCGAACGGGAGCGGCGGCGTCTGATCGAGCAGGACGCCTTTCTCGGCGGCTTCACCAGGCGGCTATTGCTGGAGGCCGGTATCGGGCCTGGAATGTGCGTCCTGGACATCGGGTGTGGGGTCGGCGACGTCTCGCTGCTGGTGGCCTCGCTCGTCGGGCCGAAGGGCGGGGTAGTGGGCGTGGACACTGACCCGCTCGCCATCGCGGACGCCAGGGGACGAGTCCAGGAACTGGGCCTCCAGAACGTGCATTTCATCGAGGGGGACCTCCGGGATCTCACCTCCGAAAGACCGTTCGACGCGGCCGTGGGCCGGTTCGTCCTGATGTACCTGGCCGACCCGGTCGAAGCCCTGCGCCGCGTGGCAGAACACGTGCGCCCGGGTGGGGTCTTTGCCCTCCAGGAGTGGATGCTTACCGATCCCTTCCTCTCGTATCCGCACTCCCCGCTCTGGCAGCGCACCTCCGACATCGGCCTGGAGACCGTCCGGCGCGCCGGCAGCCTGATGGAGATAGGACTTGGCCTGTACTCGGCCTTCGTCAAGGCGGGACTTCCGGCTCCCAGCACGCGGGCGGAGCGTCCCACCGGGGGCGGACCCGCCTACCCCGGCTACCGCTATCTTGCCGGCCTGATACGGAGCATGCTCCCCGTCACGGAGCAACTCGGTGTGGCGACCGCCGAAGAGGTCGGCGTCGAGACGCTCGCGGAGCGTCTGCGCGACGAGGTGGCGGGCCTGGGCGGGGCGGTCTCTTTCCCGAGCCTCGTGGGAGCCTGGACCCAGAAACCCGCCGAGACAGCGAGAGACCACAAGTCAAGGGACGAAACGGAGGCACACGAATGAAAAAGACGGTACTCAAGAGGCCGACGGCGCTGGCCGTGGCTGTGATCTTGGCCGGAATCCTGCAGGCGCTGACGGCGATGCCGCGGGAGGCCGGGGCGACCTTCCCCGGCGAGGGCGGCAGGATCTCCTTCGCCTCCAACCGCACCGCCGGGGAAGGGGTGAACAAAGATACCGGGTACTTCGAGATCTTCACGATGGAGCCCGACGGCACGGACCTCGTCCAGCTCACCGACAACACCGCCTTCGACTTCGCCCCCGACTGGTCCGCCGACGGGCGCAAGATAGCCTTCGAGAGCAACAGGGACAGCTTCTCCGAGATCTTCGTGATGAGGGCCGACGGCACGAAGGAGACGAAGGTCACCACCAACCCGGACTTCTCCTTCGACCGGAGCCCCACCTTCTCCCCCGACGGCGCGAAGATCGCCTTCGAGAGCAACCGCGCCGTGGGCGAGGGCGTGGACAACCCCGAGTCGGACACGGAGATCTTCGTCCAGGACCTCGAAGGCACGGGCCTGAAGCAACTCACCCACAACGAGACCAGGGAGTTCGACCTCCACCCGGACTACGCGCCCGACGGCAAAAAGATAGCGTTCGTCAGCAACAGGGACCAGCAGTCCAGCGTCTTCACGATGAACGCCGACGGCACGGGCGAGCGCCGACGCTCCCGCGGCCCCGCGACCGTCTTCGAATCCCCGAGCTACGCGCCCGACGGCGGGAGCATCGCGTTCATGAGCAACCAGGACGGGCCGGACGAGATCCACAAGATGAACCGCGACGGCTCCGGCCAGAGGCGGCTCACGAACAACGGCGCCCCCCGCGACGCCGGCCCCGTCTACGCCCCCGACGGCCGTAGGATAGCCTTCCAGACCAACCGGGACGGCAACTTCGAGGTCTACGCGATGCGCGCCGACGGCGAGAACCAGCGCAACCTCACCAACGATCCCGCAGGCGACTTCGTCCCCGACTGGCAGCCGCTGAAGCAGCGACGATAGAGAGGCTCAATTGGAGTGAACCACCCGTTTTTGCGGCGGCGGTAGGCGCCCCGTGCGCCGGGACGGATCGACGCAACAGGGCCAGGAACCCGCGCTGGACGGGTTCCTGGCCTCGGACCAAAAAATCACGCATTTGGGTGATACGTCACAACACCCAAAGCCCTCAAGATGCTGGGACGCGGGCGTCTACCGCGGTGAACCCTGGCGCCCGTGGACGCGGAAGGACGGGTGCCGGTGTCGGGAAGCGCTGTGATGGATGTGGAACGCGCGCGGGGGCGTTTGTCCGGCGCCCTGCCGCTGGAGGCCAGCAGCTTCGTCGGGCGTGAGCGGGAGCTGTCCGACGTGGCGGCCCTGCTCGGGTCGGGACGGCTGGTTACGCTCGTCGGCCCCGGGGGGTGCGGCAAAACGCGGATCGCGCTGGCCTCGGCCAACCGGGCGCGGGACTTCCGGGACGGGGTCTTCTGGGTCGAGCTGGACGCGGTCTCGGACCCCGCGCTCGTACCGGAGACCGTGGCGCGCGTATTGGGTGTCAAGTGGGTGACGGGCCAGTCCCCGCTGGCGGCGGTGCTGGATCACCTCCGGACCAGGGAGACGCTCCTGGTGCTGGACAACTGCGAGCACCTGATCGGGGCCTGCGCCGGGCTCGCGGACGCCCTGCTGCGCTCCTGCCCGGGGCTCAAGATCCTGTGCACCAGCCGCGAGGCCTTGCGGATCC
>CAXTDD010000086.1:0-6233 GCA_964242955.1 uncultured Rubrobacteraceae bacterium
ACCTCGGACTCCTGCGCGATGGCCGCCCCGCCGGACCCGCCGCTTCCGCCGGAGGCCGTCGACTTCTCCGGCCCGCCGCCCGAGGACGCCGCGGGGGTGCTCTCCCCGCCGCCGGAGTTGCCGCCGGAACCACTACCTGAGCCACCGCCCGAGCCGTTGCCCGAGTTACCGCCCGATCCGCTGCCCGAACCACCCCCGCAGGCCGCGACGGAGGCCGAGGCGGCCCCGACGCCGAGCGCGGCGGTCAGCCGGATAAACATTACGCGCGACATCCTCTCCAAAAGTTCCTCCTTCTCGCCTACGGATACCCGGATATACGCACAAGACCCCGCCCCGGTTCAGAGGCGGAGCCTTTCCGGCGGCCGTCCATCGGCGACCTTGTAGTGGCTGACGGCTGACAGCTCCTAACCCGGCGTGTCGGCCTTGCGGATAAAGCTGTCGTAGAGGAAGGCGGCCAGCACACCGCCGACTATCGGGGCCAGGATGTAGACGATGGCCGTATCCCAGTTGTTCCAGGCTACGATGATCGGGCCGAGGGCGCGGGCCGGGTTGACCGAGCCGCCCGTGATGGGACCTCCGATAAAGACCCCCACGGCCAGGGCGAACCCGACGGCTATTGGGGCGACCGCGTCAGAGACGCGCTCATCGGTGGCAACGGAGATCACCACGAACACCAGGATAAACGTGATGAAGGCCTCGACCAGGAAGCCCCGCAGGAAGCCCACATCCTCCGAGAATCCGGGCGAGGCGAGCGCGGCCTCCGCGCGGGCCGGCCCGCCGAGCGTGATCCAGGTGGCGATGGAGCCCAGGATCGCCCCCAGCAACTGCGCCGCGATGTATACGGGGACATAGTTCCAGGGAAACTTTCGCGTCGCCGCCAGGCTCAGGGTGACGGCCGGGTTGAGATGGGCCCCCGAGACGTGCCCCAGGGCCGCCACGAGCGCCACGAGCACCAGCCCGAAGGTGAGCGGTACGGCCAGCGAGCCGAAGGGGGTGCCGATCGCCTGGATGCCGAGCGACGACGCGACCGCCACGGCGGTGCCCGCGTAGACCAGGATGGCGGTCCCGATTACCTCGGCCGTGCCCGCCTGGGCCATATTGGCCCCGATCTCGCTCCCGTACAACCCGGTCCCCGACCCGGAACCCGAACGCTCCCTCTGGCTCCGCCGGTGAACTCCGCCCCGACCGGACTCCCGAGAGCTCCTGGTCGAGGAGGTCCCGGACTGGCTCTCACCCGAGAGCGGCTCGTCCAACAGCCGGTCGTCGCGCTCATGGTCTCTGTCGTAGTCAGGATCCCGGCGCGGGCTCCCACGCCGCGGTGGAGGCTCCCAGCTTAGATCGTCTTCCCTGCCGCCCCTGTCGGACATGTGCTCCATCCCCTTTCCAACCCGAAGGTAGGATCGTTGTTCGTTCGGTCGCTTTCGGCCTAGCTACCCGCTTTCCCGTATTTGTATGTTTGGCGTAGATCCCACGTTCCCCGCGGCGCGTATGTAATGGCAGGTCTGTAAGATTGGAACAGTGGCGAACGGCAAAAGGGGATCTTCCTTGAACGGCATGGTGTGGGTGCGAATACTGGTGGGGGCCGTGTGGCTGAACGGCGGCATCGAGAAGCTGCTCAACCAGAGCTTTCCCCAACAATTCGCCGACAGCCTCGCCGCGGGGGGCTTCGTCTCGCAGGCGCCCCCGTTCTTCCGCGGGTTCATGGAGAACACGGTGGTCCCAAACGCCGAGCTCTTCGCGCAGGTCGTGCGGGCCGGCGAGCTCACGCTGGGCATCGCGCTCTTGCTGGGTTTTCTGACCAACCTCGCCGCCGCGGGCAGCGTCGTCCTCAGCGTCGCCATCCTGCTCTCCGCGGGCGGCGTGCGGCTAGGGACGGGCCTCGGTGCGCCGGAGTTCCTCACGATAAACGTACTGGTCGCCCTGATCTCGCTGGTCATCATCCTCAGCCCCGCCGCGAAGTACGCCTCCGCGGACGCAGGGCTGGCCCGGCGCAGCCCCGGCCTCTCCCCCCTGCTCACCAACCGCCGTCAAAGGTCCTGAGCTTGCACGCCCGCTACCCCGGGCATATATTCAGCCCATGCTCTGACGCAGCGGCCCACTCGTAGCCAGACCTCCCCCGGGCAGACCCGTTCTCCTGACGTGTCCGCCGCAAGAGGAGGCAACGAGCATGACCTTTCCGCCGCCCATCCCAGAGGACTTTGCCCGAACCCAGATCTCGCTCCGCGGAGACGCCGGCGCCGCCTGGCTGAACCGGCTCCCCGGCCTCACAAACGAGTTCGCCCGACGCTGGTCCATCAAGGTAAGCCCCCCGTTTCCGAACCTCTCGTACAACTGGGTAGCCCCCGCGACCCGCGAGGACGGTAACCATACCGTGTTGAAGCTCTCCTTTCCCGGGGACAAGGAGTTCGTGACGGAGGCGGCGGCGCTGGAGGCCTTCGACGGCCGGGGCATCTGCCGCCTGCTGGAGATCGACCGCGGCAAGGGCGCGATGCTGCTGGAGCGCCTGCAACCGGGCGGCCGGCTCACGGCGGTGGAGGACGACGAAGAGGCCACGTCCATAGCAGCCGGCGTAATGAAGCGGCTCTGGCGCCCGGCGCCGGCCAACCACGCCTTTCCGTCCGTCTCCGACTGGGCGCAGGGATTCGACCGCCTCAGACATCGCTTCGGAGGCGGCACGGGACCGATGCCAAAAGAGCTCGTCCAGGAGGCCGAATCGCTCTTCGCGGACCTTCTCGCCACGGAAGGCGAGCCGCTCCTGCTGCACGGCGACCTCCATCAGGAGAACGTCCTGTCCGCGCGACGAGAGCCGTGGCTCGCCATAGACCCCAAGGGCGTAGTCGGCGAGGCCGCCTACGACACGGCCGCCCTCCTGCACAACCCGGTAGAGATGCTTGGCGTACCGGACCCGAAGAGGCGTACCGAACGACGCCTGGACGTTCTCTCCGAAAAGCTGGGGCTGGATCGCGACCGCATCCGCGCCTGGGGCTTCGCGCAGGCCGTCCTCGCCGCATACTGGTGCCTGGAGGATAGCGGCCAGGTATGGAGCGAGGCCCTGTCGTTCGCGAAGCTGATAGCCGAAAGCTGAAGGCCGGCAGCTCTAATAAGATACCTTCACGATCACCCCACCGTAGACGAGGAGACCACTTGAGCGAACAAGAGAACAACCCGCCGGTCTCGACCGGCCGGGGCGACGACGGGACCACGACCCTGCTCGGGTCGGGCAGGATGGACAAAGACGACCCGCGGATAGTCGTGCTCGGCGACGTGGACGAGGCGAGCTCCTTTCTCGGCCTCGCCCGCGAGGAGGCCGAGGGCGACGTCGCCGCCCTGCTGCTCGACCTTCAACGCCTCCTCTACCGCGTCATGGGCGACGTCGCCATGCCCAAAGAGAACGATTTCGTGGGGCAGGGGGACCTGGATCTCGTAGACCGGGCCCTCGAAGAGTGGCGGGGCCAAACGGAGATCCCCAAAGAGTTCGTCGTCCCCGGCGAGAGCCGTCTAGGCGCCCTCCTGGACGTGGCCCGCTCCGTCGTGCGCCGGGCCGAACGCAGCCTCGTAACGGCCGGCTACGCCGAAAACCACCCCCACGCCGTCAAGGTCGTCAACCGCCTCTCCGACCTCCTCTTCGTCGTCGCCCGCAACGCCGACGGCAAGAGGACCCTCTCCCGCGGCTGAGATGGCCCGGGGTTCGGACCGCGTCTAGAATAACTTCCGTCCAAAGGAGAGGGGATGAGATGGCCGTAGACTTCGGGGTGTTCGTGCCGCAGGGCTGGAGGATGGACCTCGTAGGTATTGAAGATCCTTACGAGCAGTACGAGGCGATGACGCGGGTCGCCAGGGTAGCCGACGAGGCGGGCGCCTACGACTCCATCTGGGTCTACGACCACTTCCACACCGTCCCCGAGCCGACGAAGAATACCGTCTTCGAGGCGTGGACCATAAGCGCGGGCCTGGCGAGGGATACCCGGGACGTCAAGATCGGCCAGATGGTCACCTGCAACGGCTACCGCAACCCGGCCCTGCTCGCCAAGATGGCCTCGACGGTGGACGTGATGAGCAACGGGCGGCTGCTCTTCGGGCTCGGGGCCGGCTGGTACGAGCACGAGTGGAGGGCGTACGGCTACGGCTTCCCTGAGGTACCGGTAAGGATGCGGATGTTCAAGGAGGCGTGCGAGATCGTCCACCGCATGTTCACCGAGGACGACGTGGTCTTCGACGGCGAGTTCTACAAGCTGGACAAACCCATAAACGAGCCCAAAGGCGTAAGCCATCCGCACCCGCCCGTCTGGATCGGGGGCGGCGGCGAGAAGGTTACCCTCAAGCTCGTCGCCCGCTACGGCGACGCCTGCAACGTCGGCGGCGACATCGACACCCTCAAACACAAGTTCGAGGTCCTGAAAGGCCACTGCGAGAACGAGGACCGTCCCTACGAAAACATCACCCGCTCCACCAGCATCAACGTCTACCTTCTGGAACCCGGCGAGAGCCCCGAGGAGGCGACGAAGGAGGCCCGCGGCCCAACGAGCTACGACGAGTACAGCCAACAGTTCATGGTCGGCACCGCCGAGGAGATAGTCGAACGCCTCCAACCCATGGCCGACGCCGGCGTCAACTACTTTATAACCTACCTCCCCCACGTCGCCCACGAGCCCGAGATGGTCGAGCGCTTCGCCAAAGAGGTGATCCCGGCGGTCTCCTGAGATGGAGCCGTTGGCTTTTAGCCCGCTCCGGCTTCGCCTCCGCTCTTAGCCTTTAGCCTCCCTGTGGTCGGACCAGCGCGACAGCGGGAGCCAGCCCGTAGGGTTACCCGGGTAGGCCCGCAAAACGAGCAGATCACAGTCCCGAAACGACTGGCTAAAAGCTACCTGCTAAAAGCTAAAGGCTCTATCCCGCGGGCTTCTCCACCCACTCGGGCTCGGGCGTTATGTTCGGCTCGGGCGTCGCGCCGGGGCCGTCGAGGCCTGTGGAGGTTACGGTCATGAGGGGACGAACGCTCACGTCGTGGTCGCAGACGGCTTGGCAGGAGAGGCGGACCTCTCCGAAGAGGTCGCGGCTCTGGAGGACTTCGAGCTCGGCTTGGGTCATCGTGTCCGGCTCGCCTTCGAGGTACTCGATGCGGCAGGTGGTGCATTTGGCGTAGGCGCCGCAACGGTGGAGGATGTCCACGCCGGCGTCCTCCTCGATCGCGAGGACCAGCCGCTTGCCCTCCTCGACGTCGAAAGTTCCAGCGCCTTCTACCTCGATCCTGGGCAACAGGACTCCCTTCTAGCTTTCAGCTCTCAGCCGTCAGCGGTTGGCCTACCGACGCCGCATTGTAGCCCAACGGCGGGTTTGGCTCCCAAGACATGGCACGCCCTGCATCCCGGACCACGACAGGCATTTTTTGGCTGAAAGCTGAAAGCTGACGGCTGAGGGCTATTACCCGATTGCTGAAAGCTATACCGATCGTCTAAACTTCCCTTCTACGAAAGGGGGTTCGCTTGGATCACCGACCGCCATCCATCAAGGTGGAGAAGCCTTGGGGCAGGTTCGAGCAGTACACGCACAACTTGCCCTGCACGGTCAAGATCATCACGGTCGCGCCCGGCGGCACGCTCTCGCGCCAGTACCACTTCCACCGCGATGAGCTGTGGGTGGCCCTCGACCCCGGCGCGCTCGTCGAGTTGGACGAGCAGGTCCTGAACCCCGAGCCCGGCGAGAAGCTGTTCATCCCCCGCGAGACGGTCCACCGGCTCTCCACCGAAGGCAAGGAGCCCGTGCGCATCCTGGAGATCTCCTTCGGCGAGTTCGACGAGGACGACATCGTCCGCCTGGAGGACGTCTACGGCCGCGTGGTCTAGTAAACCCCGCTTGGGCTACGGGTGAGCTCCAGGGGTACAGAAGGTCCCCGCCGCCGCGGTCGCGGGGATACGCCCGACGAACGAGACCCCGCCGGCGCGCGGCGCTCCCGCGGACGTCCGTCCGGCTTCGGCCTCCTGACGGTGCTCCTGGCCGTCCTGCTCCTGGTCTTACTTATAGTCGCCGCGGTCCTCCTGTTCCGGTCGCTCGGCGACAAGGTGCCTGGCGCCAGCGTCGCTGAGGACTCTATAGACTCGGGCCGGGAACCGCGCGTGCGGATCACCAACGGCCCCGGCAGCGTGCGCGTCGAGGGCGAGGAAGGCCTGGAGGCCGTCGAGTACGAGGTCACGCGTTACGCCACGGCCGGAGACCCGGCAGCCGCCAGGGACGCGGCC
>CAXTDD010000086.1:6248-7510 GCA_964242955.1 uncultured Rubrobacteraceae bacterium
GAGACGGACGGGGGCGGGCAGACGGGCGCGGACTACGCCGTCAGGGTACCGCGGGACGGCGGGGTGGAGATCGAGGCCGCGGAGGGCGACGTCGAGGTCACGGGGCTCGGCGGGAACGTGACCATCCGGGCTGAGTCGGGCGACGTGACGGTCCGGGACGTCGAAGGGGACGTCACGATCGAGGCCGAGCAGGGCGACGTCGAGGTGGGCGGCGTGAGGACGGATACCGGCAATCTGGACCTTACCGTCGGCTCCGGTGACGTCACCTTGGAAGACCTGGTCCTGGGTACCCTCGAAGCCAGCGTGGAGCCGGGAGACGTAACCCGCTCCGGCCGCTTCTCCGGCGGCGGTCGCGTCGCCGTCGGGACGGGAGACATCGTCGTCGGCCTCCCCTCCGACGACGCCACGAACCTCGACCTTGAGACCCTCGTCGGCGAGGTGGCGGAAGAGCCAGGCCAGCAACAGGACAACGGCCAGTGACACGGAATCCGGGTGGAGGGTCGCGTCTGTGGTGGATTCGGGAGTCGAGAGGCGCTCCGCTTCGCTCGCTTCGAGAGTCGGAAGTCGAGATGTTGGTCCTTCGACTCCCGACTCTCGAACGCTCGACTCTCGACCGAGGCGAGCTCCGAAGTCTTCGACCGGATTCCGTATGACCCGCGGCCGGTACGGCGGTCCCAGGGAAGACTTTTTCGGTGTGCTCCGGGGGGTGTGGCTCTCTCCCAGGCGTTTCTTCGAGGGGCTCAACCCCGATGGCGGCCCGATCCGGCCCGCCATCTTCGCCTCGTTGGTCCTGTACCTCAACCTGGTCCTGGAGGCTGGTTTGCAGGCCGTCTGGATCCAGGACTTTAACGTTGGCCTCGTCTACGCGCTCTTTCTCGGCCTCGTCGTCTCCCTGGTGCTCGGGCCGCTCCTGGTCTCTGGTCTAACCGTCCTCGTCCAGGTCATCCACGACGGCGCACCTTCCCGCCACAGCTTCCGCCCCCTCTTCCGCCACCTCGGCTACGCGAGCGGCATCGGCATCGTGCTCTGGATACCCTTCGGCCCCATCCTCGCCATCCCCTACGGCGCCTACGTCACCACCGTCGCCACAAAGACGGCCCTGAACACCGACTGGCGCCGCGCCGCGGCGGCAGCCCTCATCCCATTCGGGGCCGTGCTCCTGATCCTACTTCTCCTGACAGGCCCATCCGAAGCCTACGAACTGCTGACGAACCCTCCAGGCAGTTAGTCGCTACGCTCCCGACTCACGGAGTCACGTCAGT
>CAXTDD010000086.1:7520-7670 GCA_964242955.1 uncultured Rubrobacteraceae bacterium
CGCGAGCGCCGTTAGCAGCGCCGCGCCGCGCGGCAGTATCTCTTCGTCGAAGGCGAAGGTCGGCGTGTGCAGGCCTGAGACTTCTTCGCCGACGCCGAGCCAGATGAAGGCGCCGGGTATCTTTTCCAGGAAGTACGAGAAGTCTTCGGC
>CAXTDD010000087.1:0-7628 GCA_964242955.1 uncultured Rubrobacteraceae bacterium
TCTACGGCGTCTTCCGCTACATGCTCCTCGTCCACCGCGACGGCGGCGGCAACCCGGACACGCTGCTCCTCGCCGACCGGCCGCTGCAGATCGCCCTCTTCCTCTGGCTCGTCGTCGTCGGCGTGACCATCTACTTCCTCTAGGATGCAGAGGCTTGGCAGGAACCTCGTCCTCGCCATCGCCCTGGCCGTCGTCGTCTACCTCGTGCTGATCGTATTCTCGAACTTCGGGGAGCTCACCCGGGCCCTCGCAGACTTCAACCTGGCCCTGATCCCGGTGATCCTGGGCCTCGTCTCGCTCTCCTACGTGGGACGTTTCTTCCGCTGGCTGTACTACCTGCGGGTCCTCAAGGTCTCCGTCCCGCTGTGGACCAACGCCGCCATCTTCGCGGCCGGGCTCTCCATGACCGTCTCGCCGGGCAAGCTCGGCGAGGTCCTCAAGAGCGTCTTCGTCCGCCAGGCTTCGGGTGCGGCCATAGCCCGCACCGCCCCGGCGGTCGTCGCCGAGCGGGCCACCGACGGCACGGGCATGGTCGCCTGGGGATTTATCGGGGCCCTCGCCCTGGGCCTGTCGCCGTACGGGATCTTCGCCTTTCTCGGCGTGGCCGTCTTCGGCATAATCGTTCTCCGCTCCAAAAAGTTATCCCTGCTCGTGGAACGCCTCCTGCTGAAGTTGCCGCTCCTGGACCGTCTCGCCCCGCACCTGCAGGCCTTCCACGGCGCGTCCAACGAACTTCTGGGCGCGCGTCCCCTCGTCGTCGGGACCGCCATCTCGTTCCTCTCCTGGGGTTTGGAGTGTCTGGGGGTGTACCTCTGCGCCGTCGGGCTCGGGGCGGAGGTGGGCTTCCTGATGGTCGTCTTCGTCTTCGCCGTCAGCTCGTTGCTCGGCGTTCTCAGCATGATCCCCGGCGGCATCGGTGCCGTCGAGGCCGGGCTGGTCCTCCAGTTCGGCAAGATAGCCGGGATGTCCAGCGGCCTGGCCGGCGCCCTGACGCTCGTGATCCGGCTGGCGACCCTCTGGTGGGCCACGCTCATCGGCATACTGGGCCTGCTGCTGGTCCGCCGGATGCTCGGCGACGCAACCTTAGAGTCGGCCCCGACGGAGTAGTCACCGGGAAACACTGACCGCCTCCCATGATAGGCAGGATCAAAGACGGCTTCAATCCCCGTGTTGCGAGGGTCCGTACTGCTTAGATCTGGGAACCTGTCTCGTAGTCGCGACGACCATGCTGCTCGCAGATCCACGGTCTCTTGGCGTTCGACGTGATGTGATGCTAAACGTCTCGTAGGAACGTTCCTTAGCGAGAGAGTCATCTATGCTCTTCCCTTCAGGACATAGAGGAGCAGCGTTGCCCTTAGCGTTTTGGTCTGCATCAGTGCAGCATTTCGCCCTCGAAGACGATGGTGGGCGGCACTCCAACCACATTTCTTTTTTCCTGAAAGGACTGGAGATGTGCCTCCAATTGCGACTAAGTCGCCGGCAACAGGCCCGGTTGTATTGATTCTACAGTTGCGGTTATGGTAGATTTTATTGAACTGTTCTTAGAAGGATTGTGCCTATGAGTCGCATCGCAGATAGGTTCGAACGGTTACTTGAGGTCTACCGTCGTCCCGATGGCGGTCGGTGGGGCGGACAGAACCTGGAAGACGCGACGGGGGGTGTGGTGACGCGCTCCTACATAAGCACGCTAAGGAAGGGCAACATTGAGAGTCCCGGCTTCGACAAGCTAGAAGCTATAGCGGGCGCTATGGGCTTCCCGCCCAAACTTTGGTTCGAGGATCCTTTCAACATTGCGGCGTACCCGAGATCGTCCGAGAATGACCATGCACCCGTCTCCAAACGCCTTGAGCATCTCTTCGAAACGATTAGAGACGAAAAGGAAGGCAAGCCGTACACGAACGCCCAGGTTGCTCGGATGAGCGCCGGGGGCGTGACAGAGGAGGAAGTGGCCCGGATCCGCTCTGGCGCTATAGGGCATCCGACCTTAGACCAAGCGCTCGCGCTTTCGGAGGCTTTTGGCGTGGACGCCTCCTACTTCACTCGGAGGTCCGAAGAGCAAAACGGTTCTCTTGCGTCTTTGGCGCAGGAGGAATCGACCACAATAGTGCACAAGACCCTGGCCCTGTCTGAGGACGACCGGCGCGTCGTCATCGATCTTCTTGATCATCTAGGGCGCCGGGGGACGCCCAGGTAGCGTGTTGAACTGGCTGTTCGGGGGACGTGGATTGAACGGCGCGGTGGACGATTGGTGCCACAGGACAGCGGGATTGTTTCACCTGCGTGTCCGCGCAGACTCTAGTATCGTGGATTTCGCAGACTTGGAACTCGAGTTGGTAGATCTCGGGCTCTCTGGAAGGCAGTTCGAACCAAGGGAGTACGCAGATGCCCTCGAACGGCGATTAAGCATTAAGATCGTGTTTCATTCCATTGAGAACCAGAGCGATCCTGTCGCTCTGAGGAGATATGCGGCGGAGGGCAAGTTGGCCGAGGCTCGGTATCTCGAGCAATGGAATGTGGTTTTGATCAGCCTGCCGAATACTCTGCCGCCTTTTCTTGTGACCCTCACGGCTTTCCACGAACTCGCGCACGTCGCTGCCGGTGACGTGATCGCGGGGAAGCGGCTCGCGCGTAGGCCCTCGCTCGGGGACGTAGGTGCCCGAGAAAGCGAGGCCGACAGGAGAGCTCGCCATCTGTACCTGGCCGGATCTTTAGGCGCGAGTAACCCATGCGCCCTCGAACTGCACGGCGTGCCCTAATGGACTGGTTGTTCGAGCCGTTGCCTACTACGCTGGGATTCATTATGGGCGGTTCTTTCGCGGCTGCCGTTCTGACCATCGCTGTCACGCGTCTCCGCGGTACTTGGCTCGCAACGCTTGCCGGTGCCAACATGGCGATCATCGTTTTGTGGGCACTTTCGCTGAGCTACTTCGAGCCCGCCCCATGGCGATTGCAGGTGGTCGTTCAGCGGCTTACCGAGTTGCCTCTCGTGGGCGGCCTTGCGATCTTATGTGTGGTCCAGGCGCGGCGCTTACCACGCTCGGAATCGCGCCTGGCGAAGATCTTGCTCGCCGCGCCCGTGGTTCTAGCCTGCGCATGGGGAGTGGCGTTCGTGGGTGAGCAGGCGTGGCCCAGGCCGGTCCTCTCGCCTTTTGCCGAGATGCCGGTTAGGAATTGGGCACTCCTCACCCTATTGTGCCTGCCATTCCAATTTTATCTGTGGTCTATCGTCTTTCTCTTTGTTCGAGGAGCCGGTTCGCGCTCCCCGACGTTCGTCATCAGAGCGCAAAACCTATTCCTCGCCGCGGCCGTCGGCGGCTACGGGCTTGCCAGTTTGAACGTGCTGGCTGGTTACGCTGTGCTGACTTTCCTGGATAATCCCGTCCGCAGAGACGTTACGTTGGTCCAGTACGTTGTTGAAGAGCGGCTTTTCCTGGTGTGGGGTCCGGCCTTGCTCGTGGGCTTGTTGCTAGCCGTTTCTCCCGCCGCAACGCGGGAAGCCGCACGTGCCACGGACGCATTGGTCCTCCTTCCCCTGAGGGAGCGCTTCGAGGGGTTGACGTGGCGCCTGGAAGCCACGGGATCGCTCAGGCGTCTCACCCGACCACTCTACTATCTCAGGTGCGCGGCATCCGACCTCGGCCTCTCGGAATCCGATACCGCAAAAGCCTCTCAGGCCGTCAAGTTGGCCGCGATCATGGGCTCGTCCGGTGCGCCGAGCGACTTGTCCCGCGAGAAGGCGAGGGAGTTACTACTGCGTTTGGAGGCGAGTGGAACTCGAGAGACCGTACCGATTCCTCCAGTTCGAGAATTGGGAATAGAGGCAGGGACCGCTACCGACAGCGTTGACTACTTGCCCGATATCCTGGATGCAGCACTGAGCCTCTCGTCCCCAGTTACCGGGCAGCACAATTTGCAACCTACCGATCGTCCAGCGTGGTTCGAGCTGGCCCGCGTGGCTTGTACTGAAGCCGGGATCCCCGTTGGGGACGTTTCCGTAAACGCAAACTACCATCGGGCCTTCGACGCCTACCACGCGGCTGCGGATTCTAGCCACAAGAGCCGCGAGTATATTTGACACGGTGAAAATATTTGACAAACAAACGGAACTCTAGTAACGTTAGTTTTCTGAGGGGTATGGGGCTATTGGGAGGAGGATGCGACGCGATGGCAGACCTCGGAGATAGGACTAGCGTTACAGTGCCCGCCAAGCGCGCAAAGATGCTGAAGGCGGTGCGCAGACGCACCGAGCTCGAGTTGGCGAGGAGGTCCGTCGATCTCACCACCGGTGGCTCGAAGGCGACGATGGTCGCCGCGATAGCGGTGGCCGCCGCTTTGCCCGTCGCGGACGCCATGCATGTCTTCGACGGGCTTTCCGACACCGCGGACTTGGCCTTGGTCGGAGCGGAAGGTGGCGACAAGGCACAGCAGGCACCTTGCAAGAAGAGTTGTTCGACCGGGTAGAAACGTCGCGGAGGGTTGGAAGATGAACGTCAAAGGCTGCGGGGTTGCGACCGAAGCTGCGGCGGTTGTGCTCACTTTACCAGAAGCAAAGCGCAACGGTGCCCTACCTTCCCTCGCCACGTACCTCGCGTTTGAGGCCCTGGTAGTCGATCTCTTGCCGTTCTTTTTCTTGCGAGTGGACTCCGAAGACCCGGGCCTGCTCGAACGAGCACGGCAATTTGCAATTGCGGGCAGGCTGCTCGTGGCTCGTGTCCGGTGGCTCGACGAGATGATGGACTCCGGCCGGCCATTGGGGACGCCCGAGGAGGTTCACCGGCTCTCTGCCGCGACGCATGCGGAAGCGGTCTCGCGTTTCTCCTCTGGATTGGACGGTGCGAAAGATGCGGCGAACTTCTTCAGGATACTCACCGCGTTGGAGGCTCGTTACGCCGCCTCGCTCGCAATCGATGCCAGTTCGGCCGGCAGACCGGAGGCCGGACGTAGGCCCGCGCGCGTAGAGCTTAGACCGTACGCAGAACAAGCCAAGGCCCGGGCTATGCTGGCCAGCGCATCCGTCGAGGCCCTGCTGATGGTTACCGGTGCAGGAGAGGAGGACAAGAGCCGCGCCCGGCGGTGCCTGGAAGCAATTGCAGTCGCCTGGCAGCTCTACGATGATGTACTGGACCTTGAGGAAGACTACCGAGACGGCAGGCTCTCCTGGATCGTCTCTGAGACTCTGAGCGGCCTCCCGGAGGATGATCCTCCTCTGGAGCCCGACGAATTTTATGAGACTGCTCTTCTTGGGGGCCACGTGCGGCACGCTCTCAAAGAGAGCCTGGCCTTTTATCGTGAGGCCGAGCAGGCGGTAAGGGACCTCTTTCCGGGGATTGTAGATTTCATCAACTACGAAATCGGCAGAACGACCAGTATGCTCGCTGACTTGACCGCGCTCGTCCCTTCTGCGCGAGGATGAAGCCAGCGTTCCGAGGGCGGGACTGGCGAGCCGTTCGGCGTGGAGGCGGCAACACCTTGCTGGAGGGGGCCTTTCGCGCAAAGCGAATTACGCTTGGCCCGATCACCGTGATCATAGCACTGGCACTAGTGGTAGGTTCAGCCAGGGTCTCCTCCGTCCTACTCTATGGCGCCCTGTCCATGGACAAGGCGCCCCTCTTCGTCGAAGATACGGTGTTCTACCTGTGCATGTTTGGCCTCGCGCTGGGGCTCTTGTTTCTTTGGGTGCGACTTTACGAGCGCCGCGAGTTTCGTTCCTTGCTTGGCGAGACAAACCGCCCGATCACCAGCGCGTTGCGCGGCGTTCTTGCCGGTGTCTCATTGATGGCCGGCACGGTACTCGTGCTGGCACTGGCCGGTGCAACAACGTTGGAGCGCTCCTCGGGAGGCGCAACCGGGACGGCCGCCCTCGGAGGGGTTGTGGCGGCGGCGGTACTGCTTTGGGCGTTTCCAGCAGCGGCCGAGGAGATCATCGGCCGCGGGTGGCTCCTTCAGAGCCTCAACGCTCGTCGTGGACTCGTGACGGCTATCGTCGTATCTTCCCTGGTCTTTGCGATGTGGCACTGGCTGCTCGACGTTTCTTTGGGGCCTTTGCCGGTGACGAACCTGGCGCTCGCAGGCATCTTTTGGAGCCTGTATGCACTCAAGGAAGGCTCGCTCGTGGGTGTGTGCGCGGCTCACGCTGCCTATAACTGGGCCGAAACGAACCTCTTCGGATTCGACCTTTATGGCAGTGAGCCAACTGGCGGTTCCTTGATAAACTTGAAAGCGGCGGGCCCGGACGTTCTAACGGGTGGCGGGATAGGCTTGAACACCACGGGTGGGTTGGCGTTCTCGATTGTGCAGGTGGCTGCCATCATCGCGCTCTTATTCCTGATTCGAAAGACTCGCAGGCAGGACCAGTAGTGTTCCGCTCCCAACCCGGGTGGACAAGTTTCGCTATCGGATCGGGACATCGGAGTATCGGCGAGGGCTAGAGTATCGGCGTTCTTCCTCATGGCTTCCCTTACTTAAACCGTCACTCGAAGGGTTTGGGCCCCGAACAGTTTGCCTCGGCCTGCTAGCCAAACCAGGCACACGTACAGCGCGTCTAGCGCGAAACCCATGATGAAAAGGGACGGGAGCAACGCCGAACCCTCCACGATGGGCTCGTACAACCAAAATGCGCCGGCCGCCAGCGCCGAACCCCACATCTTGCACACCGCGATCGCAACGGACTGTCCCCTTAGTGAGCGCCTCGAGTAAAGCATCCACAAAAAGAGCAATCCCATCATCACCACCTGGCCGAAGGCTGTGTAGGCCCCCTGGTAGTCGAAAAACTCTATCGTCACAGACAAGACTACCCCGAAGCCCAAAACCAAGCCACAGAGCACCACGACACGGAAAACCCACGGTGGCACGGCGGGAAACTCTCTGGGACCGAAAAAGAGAACCTGCAAGAAGATGACGAAGTCCAACGTCATCCAAGTCACGTTCACGACGTTCTGGAGCGGGTCACGAGGGAACACGAACACAAAGATAAACTCCCACGACAAGTTCGCGCACAATGCCGCTATTGGCATCCCGTATGTCCCATCTTCCCAGCCTCGCTTAATGATGAGTGCGTAGGCCAGCGTCCAAAAAATCCCGCCACCGAGCATGAGCGGCCAGAACAGCATCCATGGATTATACGGAATCTCCGCAAACTAGTCTCAAGTCACAATTTCTCTGCTGTTAACCATCCCCGAGAGGCACGTCGACCGGACGGCGAAGCAATGTGTTTTGATCGGCTTTCTACGTTCAGCGTAACTTCGTCGAGACGCCCCTCAACCGGCTCAAGAAGCAGCGCAGGGGTCATGATTACGTGCGAGAAGCGAGCGCTTGACTGCCGGACAGTGGTGGTTCGGTACATGGATAGACCCCACGATGCAGCTGCTGCGTTGTGTTATAACCGATAGCAATATGCGACTTATTATCTCTGAGAAAGCCAACACGGCTAAGAAGGTCTCCCAGTTCCTGTCGGAAGGTCCGGTGAAGGAAGGGAAGCACCGTTCCGTGCCGCACCACACGTTCATGTGGAAGGGCGAGGAGACGGTCTCCGTCGGGCTCAAGGGGCACGTGCTCAACCCCGAGTATCCCGAGCAGTACTCGAACTGGCAGAAGGTCGAGCCGCGGGAGCTTATTGACGCCGAGATCCT
>CAXTDD010000088.1:0-7606 GCA_964242955.1 uncultured Rubrobacteraceae bacterium
CACTCACGGGCCGTGTCCTAGCAGGCCTTCAACGAGCGCGTCAGGTTCAAACAGACGTTGCAGCTCTCTCTGAGCGATGCCCCCAAGAGTCTTGTCGTAATCCTCGCCGTACAGCCTCTCCGCCACCAGAAGATGACCCATCATTGCCTCGCGGGCCCGGTCTCGGTCTCCCACCTTGACGGCCTCGTAGATGTCCCGATGGAACGGCAATCCGGCTCGGGAGACGTTCGGGTCTCCGAGACTGCGCAACATCAATTCCGCGACGAGAGTGGCCATGGAGTCGAACAAAACCTCAATGACCGGGTTACGGGAAGCCCGGGCTATACTAGCGTGAAAAGCTACGTCAAAACGCACCTTCTCGAGCAAGTCTGTGCTACCCTCGAACCCTTCAAGGATACGTCCCATCACTTCCAGCTCGTGTCCCGTCGCCCGGACCGTGGCCAGAGAGACCGCCTCGACTTCAAGCATCTTGCGTGCCTCTACCAGATCGCGGGGAGTCGCCTGTCGGCGCCTGAAGAGCATGCCTAACGGACGGGCCGCGTCGGCGGTTCTCGCCCCGCGCACGTAAGCCCCCCGTCCAGGCAACACCTCGATCAGGCCACGCTCCACAAGGTCGCGTAGAGCCTCTCGGACTACCGGCCGACTTACGCCAAAACTCTTTGCCAAGCCGCGCTCCCCCTCCAGCTTGGTCCCCTCTCGCAACCGACCCGTCACCACCTCGTCTTGCAGGTGAGCCGAAAGTTCGTCTCGGGTCATGAGAGCTTTACCGGTATTACCAGTCATACCGGTATGATAGCCTAGATGGTACGATGACGTCAAACGAAGGCGGAAACGGCGCATTGTCGTCGCTCATAGCAAACGTATCGACCAAATGGAGGCGGCATGGTATTGGGGAGATTTGGTCGGCCACTTGCCATCACGATGTGGGACTTCTCGTGGCTCGAGCGCCGGTGGCCCGGCGCCGGCTACGAGGATTGGGATCGGGCCCTGGACGAGCTGAAGGAGCGCGGCTACGACGCCGTTCGGATCGACGCCTACCCACATCTGGTGGCCTCGGACGCGGAACGCGAGTGGGAGCTCTTGCCGGTCTGGAACCAGCAGATCTGGGGAAGCCCGGCGTTGAACAGGGTCGCGGTCCAGCCTGCGATGAACCGGTTTATCCGCAAGTGCGCGGAGCGGAACGTGAAGGTGGGGTTGTCGTCCTGGTTCCGCCAGGACAGTGACGACACTCGGATGCAGATCAAATCCCCGGAGGATCTCGCCGGGATATGGACGAGAACCCTGGAAGGCATCGCCGAGGCTGGCTTGCTCGGGAACATACTGTACGTGGACCTCTGCAACGAATGGCCCCACCCTATGTGGACGCCTTTCCTGCGTAACTCTGAGGATCCGACGGTCGCGAGGAGCGCGGCAGACACGGCGTTAACCTCCGGTCGTTCGCGTACCCACCCGGAGATCAGGCGCTGGATGGCGGAGTCCATCGCCGCCGTGCGTCGGGCCTACCCGGATCTAAACTACTGCTTCTCGTTCTCCGAGGAGTTCGAAAACTGGCGGGAGCAAGACGTCTCATTCATGGACCTTCTGGAGCCCCACATCTGGATGGCTAATATGAGCGATTTCTACGAGAAGGTCGGTTACAACCACGAGGCTTTCGACTCGAAAGGCTACGAAAACCTCGTCCGCAACGGCGAATCCCTGTACAGGGAAGATCCGGACCACCGGAAAGGCTGTCTGCGCGACGGGATAGAGCTCGCGGCTGAGTGGTCCAGATACTCTGGAAAACCTCTGATAACCACTGAATGCTGGTCCGTAATCGACTACAAGGACTGGCCGCTGCTGGACTGGGGCTGGGTGAAAGAGATGTGCGAGTTTGGGGTCGAGGAAGCGTCAAAGACGGGGCGGTGGGTCGCGCTGGCGACCAGCAATTTCTGCGGACCGCAGTTCGTCGGCATGTGGCGGGACGTCGAGTGGCACAGGCGGTTGACGGATGTCATACACTACGGACCGATCCGGTCTTCCGGGGATGCGACTACCGCTGCTCCCGGAACGGCTGGCGGCGCGGGGCCGCTCCCCGAGGAGGGGAGGCAAGGGCATTGAAGATCGCCAAGATCGAGACGCTCCGGATCGGAGAATTTCCCAACCTGCTCTTCGTGCTCGTTCGCACAGAAGAAGGGCTCACCGGGCTCGGCGAGACCTTCTTCGGCGCCAGGGCTGTCGAGGCATACGTTCACGAGTCGGCGGCACCTTACCTTCTCGGTCAAGACCCGCTGCGGATTAACGCGCACGCGGAAGCCCTCCAAGGGTACTTGGGATACGCGAGCAGCGGGGTCGAGACCAGGGGTAACTCGGCGATCGACATTGCGCTGTGGGACCTGTGGGGAAAGGCGACGGACCAGCCTCTCTACCAACTCCTCGGAGGACGCACCCGCGAAAGTGTGCGCACCTACAATACCTGCGCGGGGTACCGCTACGTGCGCGATGAGCCCCGCCAGGAGGTCGCCAACTGGGGCGTCCCGTCGCTGGACGGAGCCGGTACCCGCGTCCAAAGGGATGCGGGACCATACGAAGACCTCGACGCGTTTCTGCACCGGGCCGACGAACTCGCAGAGGACCTCCTGTCGCAAGGGATCAGAGGGATGAAAATATGGCCGTTCGATCCGTACGCCGAGGCGTCGGACGGCCACTACATCTCGTCCGGGGACTTGAAGAAGTCCCTAGAACCCTTCCGCAAGATACGGTCGGCCGTCGGCTTGGAGATGGACGTGATGGTAGAGTTTCACTCACTCTGGGATCTGCCGATGGCGAAGAAGATAGCACGAGCCCTGGAGGAGTTTGAGCCATACTGGTTCGAGGATCCGGTGAACGCCGACGACCTCGACGCCCTCTCAGAGTTTGCGGCCGCGACCCACGTACCGGTGGCAGCCAGCGAGACGCTGTCCGGCAGGTCCGCCTTCAAAAGGCTAATGGAAAAGCGGGCAGCAGACATCGTGATACTCGACATTGGCTGGTGTGGGGGTGTCGGAGAGGCCAAAAAGATCTCGACCATGGCCGAGGCCTATCATCTACCTATCGCCCCCCACGACTGCACTGGCCCGGTGGTCCTCACCGCCTCGACGCACCTCTCGACGGCCGCGCCGAACGCGCTCGTCCAGGAGAGCGTGCGGGCCTACTACTCGAGTTGGTACGCAGATCTCGTCACCGCGCTGCCCACGGTCGTAGATGGCCACATAGCGCCCCCCGAAGGACCGGGACTCGGGACAGTCCTGAGACCCGAACTTTTCAAGCGGCCCGACGCTTGTCTCACGACGAGCAGCCAGGAAAACATCTGCGCAGCGCATAGGTAGCTCGCGACCACCGCGCGAACCGAAAGGACCCACAATTGGAACTTGTCGAGAAAGTCAGCTTGGTTACAGGCGCGGGGCGCGGCATCGGTAGGGAGATAGCCCTCAAGTTCGCGCGGGAGGGCTCCTCCGTCGGCATTCTGGACCTTGACGAGCGGGCCTGTCGTCGGGTGGCCGAGGAGATACGGCGGGGCGGCAGACGGGCCATCTCCCTGCCCGCCGACGTGAGCCGCGCGGAGTCGGTGGAGGAATCGCTGCGGATCATGGAGGAGCAACTGGGTCCTCCCACGGTGGTGGTCCACAACGCCGCTATTATGCCGGAGGGCACCCTGGAACAAACCGCCGAGGGAGATTGGGATAGGGTCTTCTCCGTCAATGTTAAGGGAGCCTACCTTGTCTGTCGAAGCGCCGTCCCGTCGATGCGGCGCGCGGGCGGGGGCTCGGTCGTGCTCATGGCTTCTGCAACCGGGGTGAACGGTTTTCCGGGCTTGGCCGCTTACTCCGCGACGAAGGGGGCCCTGATCTCCTTGGCACGGGCCATGGCTATAGACTACGCCCGCGAGGGCATAAGAGTGAACAGTGTTTCCCCTGGCACCATCGACTCGCCCATGCTGCGTGAATTCGTCGCGGCATCGAATGACCCCGAAGGCACTAGGAGAGCCTTCGACGAGGCGCACCCTGTCGGCCGGGTTGGCACAAGCGAAGAGGTCGCCAATGTCTTCGTCTTTCTGGCCTCCGATAGATCGAGCTTTGTCACAGGGGCGAACTACTGCGTAGACGGTGGATCGACCATTAGGGGGGAGCAACCGCGGCTCTAGAAAGCAAACCAACGCCTGCTAACCCGTCCGCGAGGTGGGGACACAGGTAACCAAGACGTTGTTCCGGACCGTAGCCGGCAAGCCCCTCGACACGGGGATTGTCAAGGGGCTTGCCGATTGTCCGCAAGTCTCCCGCCCCCCCGCGCTCCTGACTGTTGACCCAATCCGGGCGCGGCGACGCGACTCGGCCGGGAAGGGGTACATCCGAGATATCAGAATGTAAGGGTACGAGAGGATAACGGCACCATCTTGGCCCTACAGATGGGATGAGAAGGCCGAAGAGACACAGTGTGCTGTAGACCTTGTGGTGCAGCGCCAAGAACGAGGGATCCCGCGCTCGGGATTCCAGGAAGGAGTAGCGGCCATGTCGTCCCAGCCCAGCATCACCATCGGCGCGGACATCGGCGATCGGTACAGTCACCTGTGCCTGCTGGACACCGAGACCGGCGATGTCGTCAAGGAGTCCCGCATCGCCACCGCCCCCGCGGCCTTCGAGAGGCGCTTCGTGGGAAGTGCGCCCGCGCGCATTGCGATCGAGGCGGGCACCCACTCCCCGTGGATCAGCAGGCTTTTGGAGGAGCGCGGCCACCAGGTCCTCGTCACGCCGAGAGGCTGCTCGACCGCCTCCCGCTCTCCGTCCTTCTATAGCCGGTCGAGCTCCCTGTGTTGGAACTCCCTGTCCGGGCGGAAGGGGTTCTGATCCGGGTCGAGGCTACCCGTCACCGTGTCCACGACGATGCGGCTACCCGCCGCGCTTCCCATGACGCCGTGGCCGCTGTAGCCCGTGTTGACGTAGAGGCCCTCCACCGGCGTGGGTCCGAGGAGCGGGCGGTGATCCGGGGTCATGGTGTACTGGCCGGCTTGCACGATCCAGTTCGCGGAGCCCCGCTCCCACACCCCGCGCCAGAAAGGCGCTATTCGCGCGACGGAGAGCGGGCTATCCGGACGGAGCAGCCCGAGCGCGAAGCCGTGGTCGGTGGGCAGGTCCTCGAGCGGCGGGCCGGGGGGTTCGTCGGGGTCGGTGTACTGGAGGAAAGCGCCCCGCAGCGCCGGTCGCCAGTGCGCGCCGGTGTCGTCGTCTATGGTCATCGGAGCGTCCTCGGGGACCTCCGGCACCTCGGGCATGATCACTTTCTGCCGCCTGAGGGCCCGAACGGGCAGCTCCACCCCCGCCAGCGAGGCCACCTCCCCCGAGAACGGACCCGCGGCTATGACCGCGTGCCGGGCGGAGATCTCGCCGCGGTCCGTCTCGACGCTCGTGAGCTTCCCGCCCTCGACGCGCAGGCCCGTGACGCCGCAGCTCGTGACCACGTCGGCGCCGGAGGCCGCGGCGAAGCCGAAGGTTATCTCCTTGGGGTTCAGAAAGCCGTCGCCCGCCCTGTAGCGCGCCGCCAGCACGTCCGGCGAAACCCACGGGAAGCGGCGCCGCACCTCGTCCCCGTCCAGGTGCTCGACGTCGGCTTGGCCCCATCGGTGCTGTTCTTGCACGAGGTCCCGCTGCCACGCCGCGCGGGCCGGTTCTGTCGTGCACCACAGGTACCCGTGGCTCTGCAGCCGCGGATCGTAGCGTTCCTGACCTGTCACCCTGGAGAAGTCGGAGAACAGGTCCACCGACTCGCGCACGAGGTCCAGCTCCTCGCGGTTGTCGAACTGCAGCCGGAACGCCCCGGTGGCGACGGGCGTGGTCAGCGTGCACAGCGCCGGGCGGCGCTCCAGCAGCACCGGGCTCAGGCCGGCCCGCGAGGCGTGAAAAGCGGTCGCCGCGCCCACGATCCCGCCGCCGATCACGACCAGATCCGCCGAACGCGGCGGCTCCCCGACGTGCTTCACCGTATCAGTCATCCCGTCCCCAATCCATCAGCTGGAAATCTGTCCGGTAGCGGTCGGCGTTGAAGACGCCCGCCGCCTTCGCGCCGTCCACCATCAGCCCCACGCCGTTGACAAAGCTCGAGTCGTCGGAGGCCAGGAACAGCGCCGAGCTGGCCACCTCCTTCGGAACGGCCATGGGCGAGGTGGGGCAGTTCGCCACGACATGACGCACGTACTCCTCGTGGTCGGCGTCGGGCTCGAAGCCGCCCCAGATCATCAGGTTGTCGATGGGCCCCGGGCAGAGCGCGTTCGCCCGGATCTTCCGGTCGGCGTACGCCAGCGAGCGACTTCGTCGAGCCCATTACGCCGTGCTTGGCGGTAGCGTACATGGGGTCTCCTGGATGCCTGATCAGGCCGCCGTTGGAGGACATGTTCAGGATCACCCCGCCGTCCGGGTTCTCCAACAGGTGCGGCAGGACGTACTTGCACCCCAGGAAGACGCTCCCGAGGTTGACCGCGATGACCCCATCGAAGTCCTCTCCGGGGCGGTCCAGGATCGAGCCAATCATTGCGATGCCGGCGTTGTTGAAGATGACGTCCAGCTTGCCGTATCTCTCGACGGCGCCGCCCACCAGCCGCCGCACCTCGGAGCCGGAAGCTGCGTCCGTCCGCGCGAATGCCGCCGCGCCGTCCGCCCCTATCTCCTCGGCCGCCCGCTGCCCGGACGTCTCGTCCACGTCCGAGAGCAAGACCCGCACTCCCACCCGAACGGCTTGGCGGCCGCCAGCCCGACGCCGGAGGCCTCGCCCGTTATCACCGCCACTTTGCCGTCTAGCCGCACTCGCCCCGCCCACTTTTCTGGTCGAGACTTGGAGTCCAAGAATCGTCCGACCGGCCGGATAGCTCCCACCCTACGTTTGTTCATAAACGTTCAGGATATTGCAAAATAGAATGCTAACGGGACCGTGCAGGGAACGCAATCCCTGCGACGAAGAAGTATGCCAAGCGAGACAAATTGTGACAAGGGACCAATTCGAGAACACGCAAGAAAAGCTTCGGGATGATTTGGGATTGGACTCGTACGGGTTTCTACGGAAGGTACGGAACGGGCGTCGACCCACCCACCATAGCTATCTCCGGCATCGCCGCCCCGCTCGCAAACGGCGGGCTTGCGGATCGGACGTGCTGGCGTCGATTTCTCTTTCGGGTATGTGCGAAAGCAGCTTCTACTTTCTGAACGCGATCCCCGAAAGTAACATTGGCTGCTTCAGCGCCTGGGATGGCGTGCGTCGCAATGACGGGATGACTGGAGACCGCCACCGCGGCGCCGCTCCCGGTCAGTATCGTCGCGTTCGCCCCGGCAGCTTTCTTTGTGCTTCGCGGCGCTCACTGTCCTCGGGTGGAGCGGTAGAATGATCTGGTCAGCCGTCGGCTTAGGCTAATTACCTTCCGGCGGCCGGTCGGCTCAGTTTGTGAACTGTCGCGACCCGGGTTGGCGTACTACTGGTGTAAAAGGTTCGATCTACGCGCCGCCACGTCCATGCCGTCTTTGCGTTATGCCTGCAAAACGACGCTTTTTCGGAGTGGGCGATGCTGGTTTCGAACCAGCGACCTCTGCCGTGTGAAGGCAGCGCTCTC
>CAXTDD010000089.1:0-7556 GCA_964242955.1 uncultured Rubrobacteraceae bacterium
CCCCCAAACCCTGCACGTAAAGCGGCATAAAAGGCACCACGAACATGAAAGCCGTCGTCCCCAAAAGCTGCGAGACGAGCAGCACCAGAAAAGACGCCCTCCCCTCCTCCCCGGAAGGACGGACGTCCGCACCCTCTTCTACTTCCTTACGCCGGAACTTGCCGCGCGCCGCGACGCCCCTGGCCCATCTGATTAATGCCATGCTTTGCACGACGATACTGCACGTGTACGTACGAGTCTATGTCAGCCCGTTAAGTCGTTCACCCGGGAGGTTTCAGGCATCAGGCCACAGGTTTCAGGGAGAACAGAGAAAGGCCTTGACGGTTACGCCACCCGAGATGTGGTCCAGGTGACGCCGCAGGATTCCGGGCGCTGCGGCACATCCCTGGTGCCTGAAACCTGTGGCCTGAGACCTACCTTTCCAGCTCCTTCATGCGGGCTTCGCACAGCGCTATGTCGCGTTGGAGCTCTTCGCGCAGGGCTTCGGCGCTTTTGAGGTCCTCGCGGGCCCTGGCGATGCGTTCGGCCACCTCGCGTTCGCGGGAGCGCAGGTGCTCGGTGGTCTCGGCGAGGACGGCTTCGCGGGTCGCCTCTTCGCGGGCGGCGTCGCGGACCGAGAGGAACTCGCGGATGGCGGCGAGCGAGAAGCCCATGTTCTTCAGGCGCAGAACGCGTTGGAGGCGTTCGACGTCCGAGGGGTCGTAGAGGCGGAAGCCGCCGGGGGAGCGGTTCTGCGGGGAGACGAGGCCGAGTTCCTCATAGTATTTGATCGTGCGCGTGCTCACCCCGAGGCGCTCCGCCACGCCGCCTATCTGGGAGAGCTCTTTCGGCCCCTGCAATCCGCCCGCCTCTCAGAGTTCTCGAAGCCGTCAGGCTAACCCCGGGGCCTCCGGCCGTCAACGCGGAGGACGCCCCGCGTCCGTGCCGTCGAAGGTGTACCCGAGCCCGCCCTGGAAGAGCAGCCGCCACTGCGGCCTGGACATCGGCAAACGCTCCAGCCGCTGCAGGAGAGCCACGCTAGTCTCCCAACCCGCTCTCAATTACGCGCCCGCCCTTCAGGATCAGCTTCAGGTTGTCCTTATTCTGGAGGACGGAGATGTCGTCCAATGGGTTACCGTCAACGACGAGCAGGTCGGCGATCTTGCCCTCTTCGACCGTCCCGATCTCGTCCTGCAGGCCGAAGAGCTCGGCGTTGGTCCTGGTGGCCGAGACGATGGCTTCCATTGGGGTCATCACCTCGGTCTTTATCTCAAGCTCGCGGGCCTTGCGGTCCTGCAGCGGTCCCAGGAGGTCCGAGCCGGAAGCGATCCTGACGCCAGACTCGTAGGCGTAACGCAGGGCCTGCACGCCCAGTTCCCGCGCCTGGTTTATCTTGCGGATGACGTCTTCGGGGACGCCGTAGGTCTTGCCCTCGTCGGAGATCGCCTCGTAGGTGACCAGGGTGGGGACGAGGTAGGCACCAGCCTCTCGCATCATGCCGGCTGTCTCTTCGTCTATGAGGTTGCCGTGCTCGATGGAGCGGACGCCGGCGTGCAGGCAGTTGCGGACGCTGCCGTCGTTGTAGGCGTGGGCCATCACGTAGGTTTGGGCGGCCTCCGCTTCTTCTACGGCGGCCCTTATCTCCTCTATCTGGTACTGCGTCGCCTCCAGCTCGTCGGCCGGGGACATCGCGCCGCCGGAGGCCATCACCTTGATCTGGTCCGCCCCGAGCCGTAGCTGCTCCCTTGCGGCCTTCCTGACCTCGTCGGCCCCGTCGCAGACCACAGAGCGCATACCGGCGGTGGGGCAGAAGATCTCCGGCGGCTGCGTCTCGCTCCTTCGCCGCCAGTCCCCGTGCCCGCCGGTCTGAGACAGAGGCTTGTCGCTGACCAAAAGCCGCGGGCCCTCGATCACGCCCTGCTCCACCGCCGCCTTGAAGCTCCAGTCGGCCCCGCCCGCGTCCCGCACCGTCGTAAACCCCTGCATCAGGGTGTCTTCCAGAATCCGGGCCATCAACAGAGCGGTCAGGTTGGAGGGACGCTCCCGGTGCTGGTCCAGGATGTTAACGTCGACGGCCCCTACGTGAACGTGCGCGTCCGTCAGCCCCGGCATCAGCGTCATACCCGCGCAGTCAACGACCCGGTCCCAACTCCCCGAAGGCCGCGAACCCTCTTCGAACACTCGGGATATGCGGTTCCCCTCCACGGCCACCGAGACCCGCTCGCGCGGCCAGTCCCCCACGCAGTCCACGAGGAACGCGTCCGCAAAAAGCATGGTCCCGGCCACCCTATCCCCCCAAAGCGAAGCTAACGCGTCCTGCCGCGAAAGATACGCTCAAGGCGCGCGGGCCGCAAGAGACCCGCGCCACGACGTAACCTACGATTCTCGCCTTATCCGCTCGCCTGTTCGTAGCAACTCAACCGTTGATTGTGCGCCCGACTTGCTTGAGTCGATCAAAGAGAGCTTTTACAAACGATGTGCGTGAAATATGCGCAATGCGCATAAAATACGCGTGATGCGCATAAAACACGTAAAACCCGGTTTCAGACACTACCCTTCAACGTAGTAAGCTCCACGCTTCTCCTCCGTTCTCGTAGACCTCGCGATCCAGTAGGGAACGGCGAGCTTCGCCCTTGAACTCGACCTTTATGGTCTCCCCGGCGGAGATCAGGCGTCCGACTTCGGCTGCGTTCAGTTTTTCGGGGCTCATGCTGCGGTTTCGGAGGCGCCGAGGAGCTCCGCCTGCTCCAGGACGGTACGGGTGGCGGCCTGCTGTTTGTCCGGCGGGTAGCCGTGGCGGCGCAGGATGCGTTTGACCATGACGCGCATCTTGGCCCTGGCGTTCTCCTGCAGGGTCCAGTCCACGGTGGCGTTGCGGCGCACGGTCTCGACGAGCTCGCGGGCTATGGCCTTGAGGCTGTCGTCGCCGAGGACGGCGACGGCTGAGTCGTTCGTTTCGAGGGCGTCGTAGAAGGCGAGCTCGTCGTCGGTGAGGCCGAGGTCTTCGCCGCGTCTCTGGGCGTTCCGGATCTGCTTCGCGAGATCTATGAGCTGGCCTATGATCTCGGCTGTCTCCAGCGAGCGGTTTCGGTACTGGTTGACGGAGCGCTCCAGCATGGCGGAGAAGGAGCGGGCCTCGACGACGTTGGTGCGGGAACGCGCCTTGATCCTGTCGTTCAACAACTTCTCCAGCATCTCGACGGCGAGGTTTTTCCGCGGCGAGCCGCGCACCTCTTCGAGGAACTCGTCGGAGAGGATGGAGACGTCGGGGTTCTTTATGCCGGCGGCGGCGAAGACGTCGAGCACTTCGGTGGAGGAGATGGACCTGCTGACGAGCTGCCCGACCGCGAGGTCGAGGTCTTCTCCCGCCCTGCCGGTCGCCGTGGTCTTCGCGAAGGCGGCCCTCACCGCCTGAAAGAACCCCACGTCATCCCGCACGTCGAGCGCCCGCTCGTCCGGGACGGCCAGGGCGAAGGCCTTGGACAATTCCGATACGGCCTGAAGGAAACGCTTCTTGCCGTTCTCCGGGTCTTGCGACAGGATGCGCTCCATCGCCCCCGGTATTGCCCGCAGACGCTCCCCCGGCTTGCCGACGAAGTAGGCCGAGTAATCGTATCCGTGCAGCATGGCGGCGACGACCTCGTACTTCTCCAGCATGACGGCGACGGCGGTCTCCTGGGGGATGCCGGCCTGGCCGCGGTCGCGCTCGGTGTAGCTGGCGAGGGCCTGCCTGAGATGCTCGGCGATGCCGATGTAGTCCACGACGAGGCCGCCCGGCTTGTCCTTGTAGACGCGGTTCACGCGGGCTATGGCCTGCATCAGGCCGTGGCCCCGCATGGGCTTGTCCACGTACATCGTGTGCAGGGGCGGGGCGTCGAAGCCGGTGAGCCACATGTCGCGCACGATCACCACCTTGAGCGGGTCTTCGGGGTCCTTGAGCCGCCGGGCCAAAGCCTCCCTCCCGGTCTTGCTACGAACATGCCGCTGCCAGTGCAGGGGGTCCGAGGCAGAGCCGGTCATCACGACCTTTATCGCCCCCGCATCGTCGTCCTCGTCGTGCCAGCCTGGCCGCAACGCGACGATTGCGTCGTACAACGCCACACAGATGCGGCGGCTCATGCAGACGATCATGCCCTTTCCGTCCATCGCCGCGAGACGCTCCTCGAAATGCTCCACGATGTCTTCCGCGACCCTCTCGACGCGCTTCTCCGCGCCGACGAGGGCCTCCATGCGGGCCCACCGGCTCTTGAGCTTCTCCCTGCTCTCGACCTCCTCTCCCTCGGTGACCTCCTCGAAGTCCGGGTCCACCCGGGGTCGCTCGGCCTCGTCCAGCTCCAGGTTCGCCACGCGGGCCTGGTAGTAGACGGGGACCGTGGCCCCGTCCTCGACGGCCTGCTGGATGTCGTAGACGTCTATGTACTCGCCGAAGACCGCCGGCGTCGAGCGGTCGTGTACCTCTATGGGCGTCCCGGTGAACCCGATAAACGAGGCGTTCGGCAGCGCGTCGCGCATGTGCCGGGCGAAGCCGTCTATAAAGTCGTACTGGCCGCGATGGGCCTCGTCAGCTACGAAGACGATGTTGCGCCGGTCGGAGAGGAGCGGGTAGCCCTCGCCCCCGGCTCCGCCAGGGAGGAACTTCTGGATGGTGGTGAAGACCACGCCGCCGGCGGCTACGGAGAGGAGCTCGCGCAGGTGCTCCCGGCTCCCGGCCTGCTGCGGGTTCTGGCGCAACAGGTCCGCGCAGGCCGAGAAGGTGCCGAAGAGCTGGTCGTCGAGGTCGTTGCGGTCGGTCAGGACGACGAGGGTTGGGTTCGCCATCTCGGGGCGCAGCACGACCTTGCCGGCGTAGAAGGCCATCGAGAGGCTCTTGCCCGAGCCCTGCGTGTGCCAGACGACGCCGACCCTCCTGTCGCCTTCGAGGGAGGCTGCCTCGACGGTGGACTCGACCGCCTTGTTGACGGCGTGGAACTGGTGGTAGGCGGCCACCTTCTTTACGGCCCCGCCTGGGCCGTGCTCGAAGACCACGAAGTGCCGGATGAGATCCAGGAACCGACCCTTCTCGAAGACGCCCTTCGTGACGACTTCCAGCTCCGGGGTGTCCCCGGGTGCGAGTTCCTTGCCTTCGACCGTGCGCCAGGGGAGGAACCACTCCCAGTTAGCCGTCAGGGTGCCGACCCTCGCCGCGACGCCGTCCGAGATGACGAGGATTTCGTTGAAAGGGAAGAGAGCCGGGATCTCGGCCTTATACGTCTGGAGCTGGTTGTACGCACCGCGCAGCGTGGCGTTCTCGTCCGTCGGGTTCTTGAGCTCCATCAGCCCGAGCGGCAGGCCGTTCACGAAGACGACCACGTCGGGGCGGCGGTTGTGGTCCCCCTCGATGACCGTGAACTGGTTGAGGGCGAGCCAGTCGTTGTTCTCCGGGTACTCGAAGTCCACGAGGCGGACCTTGTCGTAGAAGATCCGGCCGTCCTCACTACGGTACTCGACGTCCACACCCTCGGTAAGCATCCGGTGGAAGCGGCGGTTGTTCTCGACGAGGCTCGGCGACTCCGCGCGGGAGACCTTGAGCGCGGCCTCCTCCAGGACCTCGTCGGGAACACCGGGATTGAGCCTCGCCAGCGCCGAGCGCAGCCGGTCCACCAGCACCACGTCCGCGTAACTGGTGCGTTCGGCGCCAGGTTCGTCCGGGGCTATCTGCGGGCCGTAAAGCGTCTCGTAGCCGAGTTTGCGGAACCAGTCGAGGGTAGCCTCTTCGACTACGGACTCATTGATGGCTCCAGGGCTCACACCGCCTCTTCCGCTGTTTGGGTATCGAGCGTGCTGACGTCTAGTTGCTTAACCCTTGTCCTGAAAACGGAGTCGAACCGTTCGAGTTTTTCGGCGAGCCAAGCATGTTGCGCGGGCCAGTCGTCGCGGTCGTTTGGATCGGCCTGTTTATCGTGGAGCATGATCTGGCTCTCTTTACGCTCGGGAAGCTCCCGCCATTCAAGGGGCTCTCCGAACTCTGCTTCTATCTGCTCACTTTCCTGCAAGAGCAGGTGAAAGTGAGGCTTCGCTTCCGCGGCGGTCATGATTAGGCCGAGGCCGATCCTGCCTTCTTTCATATTCGCAAATGGCCGGAGCTTGAATTTCGTGCGTCCGATGGCCATATTCATCCAATGTTGCGCTTTTGGCTTCGTAGGTTTCACGACGGAGTTGTTTTCAATCATGTATTCACGGAGCGCGGTCCAATACTCACGTTGCAAGAGTTGGATGTCCGTCAAAGGCGTTGAAGGTCCTGGCCCCTGGCCTCCGGCACTCTTGGTCCAGTCGTTGGGCTTGGAGGCGACGTTGAACTTAGGCGCGACCTGCGACTCGCCTATTCTCCACAGCTCTATCTCCAGGCCGAAGAAGTTGATGTTGCCGCCCGTTACCTCGTTCAGCCAGTCGAGCGCGGCGCGGTGGTCTTCCGCAAAGCGAGCCGCCACCCAGACGATGGTGACGGCGTTCAGCCCGGCTGCGTAGGTGAGAAGTTGACCGAGGTGCATGTGATCCGTGCGCTCCAACTGGTTCTCTATAAGCACCCACGAGTCGGTAGCAGTATCTTTGCAGAGAAGATCGGCCCGGAACGGCCCAACGTTCTTCTCCTGCGCTTCGAGTTCCAGCTCCAGGCCTATCGTCTCGCCTATGAGTGCAAGGTTCTCTTCCAGGGCAAGCCAGGGAGTGAAATCCCCGGCTTCCTTTGTCCAGACGTCTCTGACATCCACTTTCTTCAGCCGCCCGAGTTGATGGATGCTCATAAGACCCCCTCGGCCTGCTCCGCAGCTTCCGCAACCCTGATCTCACCCGATAACAGCTTCGGCAGCAGCGTGTCGCGAATGGCGGCGAGGTTATTAGACTCATGTATGTTGGCTACGATCCGGCCTGTTAAGGGTAAGACCAGATCGGTCAATAGTTGTGCAACCTCCACGGACGGTATTGCGAGATCAAAACTAGACATATCTTTCCAGTTCGTTCGCGGCATTCTGGTTCCAGTGGAGGAGACATTCGTATACTCGACAAACTTCGCACTGGATATATGTCCGAGCACGAATCCGAACCATTCCGGCTCGCTTGGCGCGACTACGAGAATATCCGTCGAGCAGAGGCCATCCAATGGCGCAACTCCGACTTTGTGGAAGTATGGTCGCAACTTCCCGAACAGAATCTCTCCGGGCCTGAACTCGTACTTGTTGCTGCCTAAACCTTCGGCGCTATCCCACTCCCCGAGCACGATTGACTTGCGTGGCATATGATCCAGCCCAATGTACGCTTGCGAAGATTCGATGTTCTCCGGCTTGCTCGTACGGCGCATGTGTTCCGCCACTTCGCCAAATATTCCAGCCCGCCATCCCTTTGGAATCTCACCCAGCACCGAGTCCTCAAACGAATCAGGAAACAGAGCAGCCGTCTCCTCATCCATACCGACCGGCTGGCGGCCTTCCATCTTCGCGCGCACGGGGTCGAAGTCCACGAACCAGGACTTGAAGATCGCCCGTGCCATCTCCTCCAGCGTCTCGTTCATGCGGCGGTTCAGCTCGATCTTGTCATCGATAGAG
>CAXTDD010000090.1:0-7542 GCA_964242955.1 uncultured Rubrobacteraceae bacterium
GATCGCTAAGAGCTATGCCCCTGACGATCCGAAGCCGCCCTCTCCCCTGCCGTCTGTCCCGGCCTCAAGCAGTTCTACCTCCTCGAAGGTCGCGCCCGCGGCACGGAGAAGGACCAACTGCGCGACCCTCATTCCCGGCTCGACCTCGAAGCCCTCCTCGCGGTCGTGGTTGATGAGGGGGACCCGGATCTCGCCCCGGTACCCAGAGTCTATGAGCCCCGGCGCGTTGACCAGCGAGACGCCGTGCCGCACCGCAAGCCCGCTCCTCGGCAACACCAGCCCCGCGTACCCCTCAGGAATCGCCACGGAGATCCCGGTCCCCACGACCGCCCGACCGCCGGGCGGAAGCTCCGCTCCTTCCACCGATCGCAGGTCGTAACCGGCGTCCCCCGCGTGGGCCCGCGTGGGCGCCCGCGCCCCGGCCACGAGGCGGCGAAAAGGGACGCGTAATGGTTCGCTGTCGGGCATACCGGGCGCCATGTTAGCACGGTCTCCGCCGCGCCCCTGTGTGCGGTCGATCCGCTGATGGGGTCTGCTGTGTCGCTAGTCGGGTTCGCCCGGGCCGACGACATCCGGCGTTCGCTTCCGGCGTTCGTTGAGCAGGATCACAGCCTGAAACAAGAAAAACAGTGCCAAGGAAGCGTAGAACCGCCGCGCGCTTTCGGTGATCGGCCCCCCCGGTGAGACCACCAACAACGCGGATCCGACAACGACCATCGCGTACGCGAACAGGTTGACCACAACCAACCACCGGGATGGAACGCGTGTCACCGAAGTTCCGGAATAACGCTCCAGCCGCGCGACCCAGTCATCGGCGTAGCGGTTGTCCATGTAACACAGTATACGACGGCTCTGTGGGCTGGCGCGCGGGGTCCGTGGGTGGTGGCAGAGGTGCTATTCTTTGGTTATGAGCGAAAAGAAACAGCGTTACCTCGTGACCTCGGCGTTGCCTTATGCCAATGGGCCGTTGCACGTCGGCCAGATCGTGGGCGCCTACCTGCCGGCGGACGCCTTCGTGCGCTACCTGAGGGCGCGGGGGGAGGACGTCGTCTACGTCTGCGGCACCGACGAGCACGGCGTACCCATAACCCTCACCGCCGAACGCGAGGGCAAGGACCCGCAGGAGGTCGTGGACTACTGGTGGGCGAACATGAAAGAGACCTTCTCCCGGTTCGGGATCTCCTTCGACAACTTCTCCCGTACCTCCACACCCCTGCACGCCGAGAACACCCGCCTCTTCTACGAGAAGCTCAAGGAGGGCGGCTACATCTCCGAGGCCGAGTCCAAGCAGATGTACAGCCCGACGGAGGGCCGTTTCCTGCCGGACCGCTACGTCGAGGGGACGTGCCCGGTGTGCGGCTACAAGGAGGCCCGCGGCGACCAGTGCGACAATTGCGGCAGCTGGTACGAGGCCTACGAGCTCATAGACCCCCACTCCAAGGTCACCGGCGGGCCCGCGGAGGTCAGGGAGACGACGCACCTGTACCTGGATCTCCCGCAGTTCTCCGATCGCCTCAGGGAGTACGTGGGCGGCCAGAAGCACTGGCGCTCCTCGGTCAAGAACTTCATCCTCGGCATCATCGACGGCGGCTTAGAAAAACGCCCCATCACCCGCGACATCCAGTGGGGAGTTCCCGTACCGGAGCCGGGCTTCGAGGACAAACGCTTTTACGTGTGGTTCGATGCCTGCATCGGCTACGTCTCCTCCACGATGGAGTGGGCCGAGAACGTAGGGGAGCCGGACCGCTGGCGCGAGTACTGGCAGGAGCCTAATACCAAGCTCTTCCATTTTCTCGCGAAGGACAACACGGTCTTTCACACGGTCATCTGGCCGGCGCAGCTCATGGGTGTCGGCGAGGACGGCGAGGAGCCTTTCATCCTCCCTTACGACGTCCCGGCCAACGAGTTCATGAACCTGGAGGTCGTGGTAGACGGCGAGCGGCGGGCGGTCCAGATGTCCACGAGCCGCAACCTGGCCGTGTGGCTGCACGAGGCGCTGGACCGCTTCCCGGCCGACCCCTTGCGTTTCTACCTGGCCTCCAACCTGCCGGAGACCGGCGACGTGGCCTTCTCCTGGCGGGATTTCGGGACCCGGGTCAACTCCGACCTCATAGGCAACCTGGGCAACTACATAAACCGTGTGCTCTCCTTCGCCGAGAAGTACGCGGACGGTGAGATGCTCCGCCCGGACCAACTCCCCGACGACACTCGGGCCGTGCTCGAGGACTTCCGGGAGCTCGAGCGGCGCTTCGAGGAGCGGATGCTGGCCCCGAAGCCGCGCGAGGCTTTGGGCGAGCTGCTCGCCATGGGCCGCCGCGCCAACCGCTTCTTCGACGCGTCGGCGCCGTGGAAGACCCGCAAGGACGACCCTGAGCGCGCCCGCACGACCCTCTACGTCTGCTCCGTCCTGCTAGGCTCCATCGCCTACCACGCGGCCCCTTACGTTCCCGAGGCCATCGAACGTCTGCAAGGGTTCTTCGACGGTCCGGTTGCCCGTGTCCTGGATCTGGAAGAGCTTCCCGCGGGCTACCGCGTGACCGGGGCGAAGCCTCTGTTCAAGAGGATCGAGGACGAGGAGATCCTGGCCGCGGAGGAGGAGCTCTCCCGCAGGATGCGCGGGGAGTAGAAGCCTCCGGCCGCGTTCAGCCCGCCTTCTCTTTGAGGACGCCGCCCGCGGAGAGCCTGGCGCCGAGGACGGCCACGGCCAGCCCCGCCGCCGCTATGGACCAGAGCGCCGTTCGCAGCCCCAAGAACTCGGCGAGCCCGCCCACGAGCACGGGCCCCAGCAGGAAGCCTCCGAACCCGAGAGTGGTGACGAGGGAGACGGCCGCCCCGATCCCGCCGGGTGCCAGGTCACCGGCGATAGAGAACGCTATGGGTGCAACCGCGGAGAGCGCGAGCCCGACGATCAAGAACCCGGCGACCACCAGGATCGGTTCGCGGGTGGCGAGGGCGAGGGCCATGCCGGCGGCGGTCAGGAGGCCGGCGCCCGTGAGGGTGACCCGGTTGCCGAACAGACGGACCACGCCCGCCGTGGCGAGCCTGCCCACGGCCATCGCCGCGAAGAAGACGGCGACCCCCGAACCGCCGAGGAGGGCGGGAAGGCCCAGTGTGTCGCGCAGGTAGATCCCCGCCCAGTGCTCCATCTCCCCCTCCGAGCCGAGCCCGAGCATCGCGATCCCGCCGACCAGCACCAACGGCAGGTGCCGATAGAGCCCGTAACGGTTTCCTCTCGCTTCTTCGGAGGTATCTCGTTCCCCCGCCGGGAACCGGGTCGTCGCGACCGCGAGGAGCAGGACGCCGAGCGGGACGAGCAGGCCGAGGTAGACGAACCTGTAATTCGCGCCGGCCTGCACCAGGACCCCGGCGCCCACGGCGCCGACGGTGGCCCCGGTGGAGAAGGCGGCGTGGGCGAGCGCCATGAACCGTCTTCCCGTGGTCTGTTCGAGGTCCACGGCGGCCGAGTTGATGCCCACGTCGTAGAGACCGGAGGCGGGGTAGAGCGCGAGGAGCGTGGCGATCAGGGCGACGAAGCTCCCGGAGAGGGCGAGGCCCGAGATCCCCAGGCCGATCACGCATCCGGTGAGGACCAGCAAGACCCGATGCCCCAGCCGGTCAGCGGTCCACCCGAGGGTCGCCATCGCGAAGATCGAAGCCCCGGCCCCCACGAACAGCGCGACGCCGAGCGGCCCCGGCGAGAGGTCCAAAGCACGGCTCAGGTCGGTCAGCAGAACGGCGAACACGCCCCAGAAGAGCCCGAAGAAGCCGAAGGCCCCCAGCCCGACGGCCAGGAGCCTGCGGACGGGCCCCTCCGTCCCGCTACTCGACGTCGTAGCCCTTCTCTCTCCAGGCGTTGACGCCGCCCTCCATGTTGGCGACGTTCGTGTAGCCCATCTCCTTCAAGCTCTTGGCCGCCAGAGCCCCCCTCCCGCCGAGGGCGCAGTGGACCACGATGCGGGCGTCCTTGTCCGGCAGTTCCTCCGCCGCCTTGTACTCCAGGAGACCCCGCGGCAGAGCTTTCGCGCCGGGGATGTGCCCGGCCTCGTACTCGTCCGGCTCCCGCACGTCCACCACCGTCACGCCCTCGTTCGAGCCCAGGGCTTCGTGCACCGTTTCGACGTCCGTCTGCTCCGACGCGGCCTTCGCCTCGGAGACCAGGTCCTCGTAACTCTTCGTCACCCGGCTCCTCCTTCTCGCACCCGTCCGTTTCCGGCTGGATGTTAGCACCCGCCGGGGACGGTTACGCCTTCCTGTTCTTCGTGGAGACCGTAAAGGTGCCGTCGGGGAGGTCCCCCAACGCGTAGTCCCCGAAGAGGATCGGGTCGGCCGTTCTCAGGCAGAGAAAGAGGCGGAGGGCGAGGCCCCGGATCTCGCTCTCAGCATGGGCGTCGGCCCGCATCTCGATGATGTGCCTCAAGGCCCGCACGTTGCCGGTAAAGACCATCGGCGCCTCGGTCTCGTTGGGCAGGAGACTGCGCGCCGTCTGCTGCACCTTCTTCCTGGCGTCGGTCTTCTGGTCGGCCGAAAGCATGGCGTGACCTTCCCCCTGACGCCCCAACAACCGCTGCGCCATCTCCTCGTACCCGGCCGCCGCCGCGTCGGCCCGCTCCTCGAAGAGCCGGTGCAACTCCTCGTCCTCCTGGTACTCCGGCCGCTCCACGAACCGGAGTACATTTCCTGAAACGTAGCGTTGCGAAATTTGTGAGATTCCGACGCCGGCGCGATGTCGGACCAACTCATGGGTGACGCTGCGGCTGATGCCGTAGAGCAGGAAGCTGAAGCTCGCATGCTCCAGCACCGACCCGTGCCCCGCGGAGGTCAGTCGCTCAAAGTATGCTGCAGCGTTTTCGTTCGTCGTGCGCCGGGGGGTGAAGCTAGCATAGCAGAGCTGGCCCGCCGTCTTGCAGAGCTGGGAAGAATCCGGAAGCTCTGTCGGGTCGTCGAGGTACTCGGGAAAGCGGAGATCGGAGTCGAACCCGTCGAGGAAACCGCCGAGGCCCCGGACATTGGTCTGCGGTTTGGTCAGGATGACGACGCCGGGAGACCTGAGGTACGCCGTCCTCGCCGGCGTGTGGTACACGGGCGAGTGGATGGCGGGGAAGCTGTCCTGGACGGTCCCTCCCAACCCTTCGAAAAGCTCTACGGCGCGCGCGTCGTTACGCTCGGTGGTCTCCAATGGGCTCCCTTCTGTTCCGACCTGGCAACAGGGTAGCCCATCGGCGGAAAGATAGCTTGTCAGCCGGTCAGCATCTCAGCCGGTCAGCACAAACAAAAAGCTGACCGGCTGAAAGCGTAGGCGGAGCCGGAGCGTGCTGAGAGGCGCGAAGCGCCGTGCTGAGAGCGGAGCCCGAAGGGCGCAGCGGGCGCGCCGGCTTCGCCGGCGCTAAACGGCCTCCGAGAGGGCGCGGCGCAACGTGCCGGCGTAGCGGCCGGTGCGGATGGTCCTCAGCGCCTTCATCTCGACCTGGCGGGCGCGTTCCTGGCTTATGCCGAGCGTCTCGGAGACCTCGCGCAGGGTGCGGGTCTCGCCGCCGTCGAGGCCGTGGCGCATCTCGATGACCTTCGCCTCGCGCTCGGGCAGGGACTTTACAGCTTCGACAAGCGTCCGCTCCCACTGGCCGACCTCGACGCGGGCGTACTCGTCGCCGCTCCTCTCGTCCGGCAAGAGCTCGCCCATCTCGGAGCCCTCTTCGGAGCCCATCTTCGCGTGGATGGAGGAGATCGGCTGGCCGACCTCGCGCAGGCGTCGGGCCTCCTGGGGCTTCACGTCCAGCCTGTCGGCGAGCTCCTCCTCGGTGGCGTCGCGGCCGAGCTCCAGGCTCAGGGAGTTCTCGGCGCGGCGCAGGCGGTAGAGGGCATCCACGACGTGGGCCGGGAGCCGGACCGTGCGGGCGCTATCGGCGACGGCCCGGGTGACGGCCTGACGGATCCACCACGTGGCGTAAGTGGAGAAGCGGTTGCCCATCTCGGGATCGAACTTCTCGACGGCCCGGATCAGGCCGGCGTTCCCCTCCTGGATGAGATCTTCGAAGAGCACTCCGCGACCCCTGTACTTCTTGGCGATGGAGATGACGAGCCTCAGGTTGCTCTCGATGAGCCGCCGCCGCGCCATCTCGTCGCCCTCGCGCGCGCGACGACTGAGCTCCTTCTCCTCCCGCGCATCCAAAAGGCTGCCGCCCCGGATCCTTCCGAGGTACTGCGTAAGAACGTCCTGCGCCACCTGCGTCATCTCATCTCCCCTTTCTCGAAGGCTTCAGGCCATAGGCTTTAGGTCGCCTCCTTCGGAGGCTTTCAGGTTTTTGCTGATGCCCGAAACCTGAAGCCTGATGCCCCTTCTCTACGCCGCCGGGTACGAGCCGCCGGCCCTCGGTCCCGCGTGGGTTACGAAGCGGTCCAGCACGCGTTCATCCAGGCTGGACGTGATCCTCCAGCCCCGGCCGCATTCGCACTCGAACCCGAGCCGCCGTCGCCCACCGGCCTCGGCCAACGCGGCCTCCTTGAAGGAGCGCAGGCAGCACGCCGGCAACCCGCGGACGTAGATCTCACCCTCCGGATCGCCCGCCGGCGCGAGCGTCGTGTCCGGCCTGAGGGCACTCTTCTTTCTCACGTCGCTCCCTTCCGCTTGCGGGTTCCTCCCCGGATACCCGTCGCCCCGGCGCGCCGCAATGCGCCGTACCGCTTTACGTTCTCCCGATGCAACCCGTCCGACGCCGGACTTCCCCGTTCCGATCATTGGCCCTCTACGCCGCGCCTTTCTGCTCGTCGTCGCCGCGAGAGTAGGCGTCGTACTCGGGCACGAGCGGCAGCGGCTTGCGCCACATCGCCCCGCAACCCGGGCACTCGAACGAGTCCTCGTAAGAGCGCGCCGTGCGGGCGCAGCAGGCGGGGAGGTCCGCCTCGTAGACGACCTCCTCGCCCAGAGCTGCGATCCAGGTCCGCACTAAGCGGCCCTCCCGGAGAGGCGCCCGATCCAATCGCTCGCCTCTTCGCGAGTGAGCTCGCCGATGGGCTTGCCGACCATCTCCTCGAACTTCGCGATGCCGTCCTCGACCACGTCGGCGACGAGCGCCTCCAGGTAGTTGAGCTGCTTCCTGGTGGCCGGCAACTCGCCCCGGTTCTCCTCGTTGCGTGCCTGGCGACCGTTGTCGCCGGACGCCTGCTGGGAAGGCGCGGCCTCCTCGAAGCTCGATGCCCGGCCCGCGGACTCGCCGGCCTCTTCCCCGCCGAGCTCCTCGAAGGCGGTGACGCCGACGTTGATGGCGTCCCGCAAAGCGCGCGCCTTAGCCCGCGTCTCGGCCATCCGGATGAGGTGGGGCGCGATCATGCGCCCCACGTTCTGCGGGCCGGCGTCGCCGATGCCGGAGAACTTGCCGTCCTCCATCCGAACCACGGCCTTCACTATCGCCACGTCACCGTTCTCGTTGCCGGGGACCTGCAGGAGCTCCGTCTCGATGCTCCTCAAACCCCTGCTGTGCGCCTCTTCCAAGAGGCCCGCATACAACACGAACCGCTTGCCCTGGCGCTCGATCATGTACTCCTCAC
>CAXTDD010000091.1:0-7534 GCA_964242955.1 uncultured Rubrobacteraceae bacterium
GCACGGTAGCCCGGTGGTTGACGTCGTAGGGCAGCGCCGGGTCGAGGTCGGAGGCCCCGGCGCCCTCGAGGTCGTAGCTCCCGTTGCCGTTGGTGTCGATGCCGTGCTGCACGACGTGGAGGTTCTTGACCGCCGCGACGGTGGCGTCGGCCGAACCGGCGGCCTCGTTCGCGGCCTCGACGGCCGGGGTGAGGGCGTCCACAATGGTCTTGTCCCCCACCTCGGCCTTGCCGCGCTGCTTTATGCCCCCCAGCGCCGCCTCGAGGGCTGACGCCGCGTCTTCAGGTGAGACATCTTCTCTATCCGAGAGCGCGGTCGAGGCACGCAGGAAGGCCGTACCGTAGAGGGGACCGGCGGCACCGCCGACCTTGCCTATGAGGGCCATGGAGACGGCCTTGAGGACGTCGGCCGGGGAGGACGGCTCCGAGCCTTCCAGGCGTTCGAGGGCCGCGGCGAAACCGCGGCGCATGTTGTTGCCGTGGTCTCCGTCCCCGATCTCCGAGTCCAGCTTCGTCAGGTACTTGCGGTTCTCCTCCATCGCCGCGGCCATCTGCCGGATAACCCTCGTCGTGCCTTCTACGCCGTCCAAGATCCATCCTCCCTGAGCCACTTCCGAACCCGGTAAGGTTACAGCCGTCCCAACCCCGGCTCAACGGCACGCCCACGCGAGGCCGCGCGGGTTCGCGGCCCGTGGCGGGTCGGGAGGCGTTCCCTACCCTGCGGCGGCCCGCCGGCCGGCCCCGATTATCTTGCGCATCTCGACCGCGGGGTCGCCTTTGAAGACGGCGGAGCCGGCGACGAGCACCCTGGCCCCGGCCTCCGTCACCAGGGGGGCCGTCTGTGCCGTGATGCCGCCGTCCACGGCCAGCGGCAGGTCGGTCATCTCCTTGAGGCGCCGGATCTTCTTCGTCGTCTCCGGGATAAAGTCCTGACCGCCGAAGCCCGGGTTGACGCTCAACAGGAGGATGTAATCCAGGTAGGGCAGCGCCCACTCAATCGACTCGGGCGGGGTGGTCGGGTTGAGCGCCACGCCGGCCTCGGCGCCCCCGGCCCGGATCATCCCCAGGGTGCGGTGCAGGTGCGTCACCGCCTCCGGGTGGACCGAGATGCTCACCACCCCGGCGTCCAGGAACGCCGGGATGAGGTTGTCCGGGTTATCCACCATGAGATGGGCGTCCACCGGCAGGTCCGTCTGGGGGACGAGCGACGCCGCGACCACGGGTCCTATGGAGAGGTTCGGCACGTAGTGGTTGTCCATCGCGTCGAAGTGGACGAACCCAGCCCCGCCGTCCCCGGCCTTCCGGACCTCGTCCGCCAAATTGGCGAAGTCCGCCGCGAGGATCGAGGGCCCGCCCACCACCCTATCGCCCAAATCGGAGAAAAATCCCACACGTGCCTCCCTCGTAGATGTCCGGGCCGGGAGAGACGGCCGGGGATCGTGCCGGCCGTCTCTCCCCGGTGCCTCCCGATCCCGCCAAGACAGGCACCGATCCACCCCGCCCGATGACCCCAGACCCGCAGAACCTTTCCTGAAGCCCGAAACCTGAAGCCTAAGTTCAGATCTTGAACGTCTGGCTCTCGCCGGGTTTGAGCTCGCTGACCTCCCCGTCGACGCCGACCTTGACCGGCCGGCGAAGCCCGTCGGCCTGGGCGGAGACCGTCATCCTGCCGTCCTCCTGGGTGATCTCCAGCCGGATGCCGCGAAAACGCATCGGGAAGGAGAGCCCTTCGAGATGCTCCAGGGGCTTGGGCCTGAAGATGAGGGTGTCGTCTTGGACCCGGCTGCCGGCGTAGCTGCGTTGGATCAAGTCCAGGGTACCCGCCATGACACCCATGTGGATGCCCTCCTGGGTGGTGCCGCCCTGGACGTCCCCGATGTCGCTCTCCAGCGCCACCATGTAGCGCTCCCACGAGCTCTCCGGGTCGAGGTCGGCCAGGATGCCGGCGTGCGCGACGTAGCTTAAAGTCGAGCCGTGGGAGGTGCGGTGGTCGTAGTAGTCGATGTTCTTGCGGATGGTGTCCGGCTCGTAATCGTAGCCGAGCCGCTCGAAGAGGTGCTTGATCTCCTCCTCGGGGAACAGGAAGAACAGCAAGACGGCGTCTGCCTGCTTGGTGAGCTTGAAGCGGTCCGGGTCCTCGCCCTCGGCGCGCAGGATGCGATCGAGGCGCTGGATGTTGCCGTACTCCTCGCGGTAGTGGTCCCAGTCGAGGTCTTCGAGGTCCTCGTAGCCCTCGAACTGGGTGAGAATACCGTCGTCGTGGAACGGGACGAACATCTTGTGGCTCATCTCGCCCCACTTCTCGACCTCGTCGTCTGTGAGCCCGATCTTCTCCCGCAGCGACTCGCGGCGGCGTTCGGAGAGCAGGCCCAAGACCTTGCCCGCGATCTCCGAGATCCAGGCGACCATGACGTTGGTGTAGGCGTTGTTCCTCAAGCCTTCTTCGTCGGAGCCCGGCAGCTTCTCGTGGAACTCGTCGGGGCCCATGACGCCGTGGATCTCGTAGCGTTCCCGCTCGGGGTTGTAGTGCGCGATGCTCGCCCAGAAGCGCGCTATCTCCAGCATCATCTCGGCCCCGTAGTCCCTGAGGAACGCGTAGTCGCCGGTCGCCTCGTAGTAGTTCCAGATGTTGTAGAAGATGGCCGCGTTGACGTGGCGCTGGTTGTGGCTGAGGTCCGGCTCCCACTTGCCCGAGTTGGGGTTGAGGTGCACCACCTGGGTCTCCTCCTGCCCGTCGGACCCGCTCTGCCACGGGAACATGGCGCCGGCGAACCCGGCCTCTTTGGCCGCCTCGCGGGCCTCGTTCATGCGGCGGTAGCGGTAGAGCAGGAACCCGCGCGTGACCTCTGGAAGCCTGAAGTTCAGGAACGGGTAGATGTAGAGCTCGTCCCAGAAGATGTGCCCGCGGTAGGCCTCGCCGTTCAGCCCGCGCGCCGGCAGGCCCGCGTCGAGGTCGGCGGTGTGGGGCGAGCAGACCTGCAGGACGTGGGAGATGTGCAACCGCAGCAGGAGCTGGACCCGATCGTCTTTGGGGACCCGCACGTCGCAGACCGCCCAGAGCTCGTCCCACGCCCGCTGGTGGTCCTCGAAGGCCTCGGTAAACGTCCCGCAGCGGCCGACTTCCTTCCCGGCGTTGCTCAGCGGCTCGTTTATCGCGTGGTCGCGCGAGGTGTAGAAGGAGACCATCTTCTCGACGCGCACGGTCTGCCCTTGCGCGACGTCGAAGGAGAGGACCTGGTGGATGTAGTCCTGCATCTGGTAGAGGCTCCGGCCCACGTCCATCACGTTTCCGCCCTCCCCGTAGACGCGCGTGCGGGCCGCCTCGGCGACGTAGATGCGCGACTGGCGGGTCCGCACTTCGAGCGCGATGACCTCAGGGCCGAACGTCCTGGGCGTGACGGGGTCGAGGTGGCGGCCTTCGAGCGCCCGGTAACGGGCCACGCCCCTGTTCGTGACCCGGCCGTCCACGGCCGATATGATCTGCACGCTCCCGGACCAGTTCTCGGGCGTGATGGTCCACTGCATGCCCGCCAGGTGCATGTCGGCCATGCTCACGAAGCGGCGGCTCTCCATCGTGGTCTCGCGCCCGGCCCTGTCCCGGATGCGTATGATGCGCACGGTGGTGGCGTTCCGCACGTCGTACTCGTGCCGGTAGGAGAGAAGGTCGACGTTACCCATGCCGACGGCCTCCTCCCCCTCGATCCTCAGCTCCAGCGAGAGCCAGTTCGGCAGGTTGACCAGATCCTCGTTGAGGACCGGCACCCCGTTCATGATGGTCGTCTCCCGGTTGAAGCCGCCGTGGGCGTAGGTGCCGGGGTAACTCACCCCGTCGGCCTCGGACCAGGCGAGCGCCCCCCGCGTGCAGAAGTAGCCGTTGCCGGTCGAGGTCATGGCCTCGCGCAGTCCCTCTTCCTCCGGGACAAAGCTGTCGAAGGCGAGCGTCCAGTTCTTCATAAAGTTCCCCTTTCCCTGTGTGGCGGAGAGTCGGTGCCCTTCATGCGTGTAGCGCGTGGCCGTGTCCGGAAGCCGGCCGTCGTCAGCGCGCGAGCGTGCTCAGGAACTCTTCCACCTCCTCCATCGTGTTGAGTACGTAGTCCGCGGAGGTGGTCCGGCCTGCCACCTCGGGGTCGTCGGCGCGGCCCACGAAGATGCCCAGGCCCCTGCCCGACAGGGCCCCGAAGGCGTCCTCGTCGGTCACGTCGTCGCCCAGGTAGATCGGCACCACGTCGTCACGGTCGAGATCTAAAGTCCCCAAGAGGTACAGGACGGCCTTGCCCTTGTCCCAGTCTATTTTGGGCTGGATCTCGTAGACCATCTTGCCCGGCGTGACCTTCAGGTCTTCGGAACGCTCGGCGAGCAGATCGTCCACGATCTGCTTTATCTTCGGCCGCTCTTCCTCCGCGACGAGCCGGTAGTGGATCGCGACCGAGGTCTTCTTGGGCTCGACGGCGGCACCCTGGATAGGCCCGGCCTTCTCTTCCAGCCGGGTCTTGACCTCCTCGACGAGGTCGTCGAACCCGCTGCTGGCGTCGTGTTCGATGGTGCCCTCGTCGGGGCTCCAGATGTCGAAGCCGTGGCTGCCGGCCACGATCATGTTGTCCAGGCCCATGAGTTCCTGGACGACCGTCCGGTCCCGCCCGCTGACCACGCACACCGTGCACCTCTCGGCGAGCCCACGGACGGCCTCCCTCATGCTCTCCGAGATGATCGCGTCCTGCGGCCGGTCCACTATCGGCGTGAGGGTGCCGTCGTAATCGAGGAACACGGCCGGCTGCTTGCCCTCCAAATGCCGTTCCAGCTCTTCCACGTTCTGAAGAGCGTGCAGTAGGTCTTCGATATTACGGCTCATCTCTTCCCTCTCCTGCCTCTGGGTTACACCGGCAGCTCATCGTAGCGCACGAAACGCTCCAGTTTCGGGAAGATCTCGCTGGTCGTCGTGGACCTGGCCGAGAAGCGGGCGAGCGTCTCCTCTTCCCCGCCCGGCTGGCGGAGCGTGACCTCTACTGTCTCAGGGCCCATCTCGATGGTGTTGTAGGAGGGCTCGATGGCGCCCCTGGTCCTCAAACTGGAGACCGTCCCAGAATGGACCACCCTCACCCCCGAGATGCTCCACACGTACGGCACGTGCCGGTGGCCGGAGAGCACCATGTCCACCTCGAGCTCCCTCAAGATGGCCATGACGTCCCCGGCGTCGCGCAGGTTGTTGCGGTCCCTGCCCGTGCCCGGCACGGCGAGCAGGTGGTGGTGGACCACCAGTATCTTCGGCCCGTCCTGCCAGCCGCGGAACTGGGCGTCGAGCCAGGCGTAGTACTCCCGGCCAACCTCGCCCTCGGCGAGATCCGGCTTCGTCGAGTCCAGCGAGACGACCCTCGCCGTGCCCTCGCGCACGGCGATATCCAAGCTCTTTACGCGCGCCCCGAACAGGTCCTCGAAGTGCCGGTAGCCGACGTTCTTGGCGTCGTGGTTGCCCATGATGACGACGACGTTCTCGCACTCCAGCCGGTCGAGGTAGCCTTTTGCCTCCTCGAACTCCCACAGGTGGCCCTCCGTGGTGAGGTCCCCGGCCACGGCCACGAGGTCCGGCGCGAAGGCGTTGGTCTCCTCTATCGCCGCCTGCATGAGCCCGGGCCTGAAGAGCGACGACCCCGTGTGTATGTCCGACAACTGAACGATTCGCACCTGTTGTCCTCCCGAATCCTAAGCCGCGTGTTCCCTTCTACCCGTGCCGCCGTCGGGTCTAGCCACCGGCGTTCTCCCTTCTTCCGCCGGCGTCCTCTATGCGCCGGCGCGCCACGTCCGGCAGCGTGTTGGGGTCCTCGACCACCCAGCGGGGATCGAGGAGGTTCGCCGCGCGGATACCTTTGGCGGTGAGTTTCGTCGGCACGGCGATGGTGACCATCCCGGCCGCGACGGCCGCCAGGACCCCTGTGGGGGAGTCTTCTATTACCAGGAACTCTTCCGGCGGTACGCCCATCTTCTTCGCCACGAGCAGGTCTATCTCCGGGTCCGGCTTGCCGTTCTCGATGTCGTCGGCGGTCGCGATCACGTCGAAGGCGTCTTCGAGGCCCAGCACCGAGAGCACGCGCACGACCTGCTCGCGGTGGGACATGGTGGCGCACGCCGCGGGGTAGCCCTCGCCGCGCATCTCTCGCAGCATCTCTATGTTGTGCGGGTAGCGCTGCTCGAGGATCAGATCCGAGTCCTCCAGGATCTCCTCGTAGATGGACTTCCGGATCCGGACGAGCACCTGCCACGGCTCTTCCCCGGACCCGTTCCTGCGCCCGCGGGCCGCCTCCTCCAGCCCGAAGCGGCGCACGAGCTCCACGGCGACCTCCTGGCGCGGGTGGCCCACCAAGTCGTCGGAGTAGGCCTCGACGACGTCCTCCTGCCTGACCCCGGGGCTGAGTTCGGCGACGGAGCGGGCGTGGGAGATGGCCTTCAGCTCCTCCGTCTCCACCAGGGTGCCGTCAAGGTCGAAGATAACGGCGGAGATCATGCCGGTCCCTCCCGGTTTACCTGGACCCCGGTCGGGAGCGCGGTCCACCGTGGGGCCGATTTCGCGCCGCGCCCCCTGCGGTCTCCCGGGCCTCTCAATCCGGAATGGATATCTTCTCCAGGCCCTGCTCGGCCGGCGGGAACTGCGGGTCCATCGCCTCCAGCGTGTCCGCTATGGTACGCGCCACGACGAGGTTGCGGTACCACTTCTTGTTGGCCGGCACCACGTACCAGGGGGCGTGTGCGGTGGAGGTGGCGTTTATGGCGTCCTCGAAGGCATCCTGGTAGTCGTCCCAGTAGGCACGCTCCTTGATGTCGTTGGTCGAGAACTTCCACTTCTTGTTCGGGTCGGCCAGCCGGCTCTCCAGCCGCCGCTTCTGCTCGTCCTTGGAGATGTGCAGATAGAACTTGATCACGGAGATGTTGTTGCGCACGAGGTTGGCCTCGAAGTCATTGATCTGCTCGTAGCGGGGCCGCCATACGTCCTCGGGCACGATGTCCTTGACCCGCACCACCAGCACGTCCTCGTAGTGGGAGCGGTTGAAGATGCCGATCCTGCCGCGGGCCGGCGCGCTCTTGTGGTAGCGCCAGAGAAAGTCGTGGTTGGCCTCCTCCGGGTTGGGGGCCTTGAACGAGGAGATCCTGCACCCTTGCGGGTTCACGCCGCTGAAGACGTGCTTGATGGTGCCGTCCTTGCCGCCGGTGTCCATCGCCTGCAGCACTATCAGGAGCCCCTGCGCGTTCTCGGCGTACTGGCGGGCCTGCAGCTCCTGGATGCGCTTGCGCTGCACCTCGAGCTCGGGAAGAACGTCCTTCTTCTTCTTGTAGTGCTCGGACTGGTTGGCGTCCACGGCGGCCAGCATGATCTTCTCCCCCGGCTGGACGCCGTACTTCGGGTAGTCCCGCGCCCCGTTGGCCGAATCTCTGTCCTTCTTTTTGTCTTTCTTCTTGCCCTTCTTCGCCACTGCGGTTCCTCTTTCCCCTTAGGTCGCTACAGCACGTCGCTATCCGTTATTTTCGTCCCGCAATCCCCCCTCCCC
>CAXTDD010000092.1:0-7468 GCA_964242955.1 uncultured Rubrobacteraceae bacterium
GCCGTGCCCTGGGGCTTCTACGCCTTCGCCCTCGTCGGCCTGCTCGGGGCCGTATTCATCTTCGTCGTGCCGAGATCCCCCGTCGAGGATGTCAAGGTGGCGCCGGCCTCCACGGAAGCCGCGGCGCGTTAGATCGGTCCGGGAATGACCGCCTGGAAGGAGAGCTCGTGCGGACACGGGTAGGAATAGTCGGAGGAGGACCGGCGGGGCTCTTGCTCTCGCACCTGCTCCACCTGCAGGGTATCGAGTCGGTGGTGCTGGAGCTCCGGAGCCGCGAGAAGCTGGAGGCGGAGATCCGGGCCGGTGTGCTGGAGCACGGCACGACGGAGCTGCTGGCCGAGGCCGGCGTCGGCGGCCGGATGCGGAGAGAAGGGGCCGTTCACCACGGCGTCAACCTGCAGTTCGACGGGCGCCGCGAGCGCATAGACCTCGAAGGGCTCACGGGCAAGACGATCACCCTCTACGGCCAACACGAGGTAGTGAAAGACCTCGTCAAAGCACGCCTCGACGCCGGTGGCGAGATCCTCTTCGAGGCGAGAGGCACGCAGATTGCGGACCTCGAATCGGAAGAACCGAAGGTGCGGTTCCGCAAGGACGGCGAGGAGCATGAACTCCGGTGCGACTTCCTCGTCGGGACGGACGGGTTTCACGGGGTGTCCCGCAAGGCCGTGCCGGAGGGGGGCAGGGCCGAGTATGGGCGCAAGTATCCGTTCGGATGGTTCGGCATCCTCGTCGAGGGGCCGCCGTCCACCGAGGAGTTGATCTACGCGCTCCACGACCGCGGCTTCGCGCTCGTCAGCACCCGCTCGCCCGGGATACAGCGCCTCTACTTTCAGTGCGACCCGAACGACGACGCGGAGAACTGGTCGGACGACAGGATCTGGACCGCGTTGCACGCCCGCCTGGACACGGACGACGGCTGGACTGTAAACGAGGGCAAAATAATCCAGAAGAACGTAGTCCAGATGCGCTCCTTCGTCTGCGAACCTATGCGCCACGGCCGCCTCTTCCTCGCCGGGGACGCAGCCCACATCGTCCCCCCGACCGGCGCCAAGGGCATGAACCTGGCCGTCGCCGACGTGCGCGTCCTCTGCAGGGGACTGGCGGAGTTCTACGAGTCGGGTCGTACTGACGTTTTGGACGGCTACTCGGAGACCTGCTTGAGACGCGTGTGGAAGGCGAGCCGGTTCTCGTGGTGGATGACCTCGATGCTGCACCGCTTCGACGGAGACAACGACTTCCAGTACAGGATGCAGGTGTCCGAGCTGGACTACGTCACAGGCTCGCGGGCCGCCTCCACCTCGCTCGCCGAGAACTACGTAGGCCTGCCCATGGAATGGCAGGAAGAGCCGGAGACGGTGGCGCGGACGACAGAAGGGGCTGGTAGATGAAGGCGACGGCGGCCGTGGTGTGGGAGAAAGAGCAAGCCTTCTCGGTGGAGGAGGTCGAGGTCGAGGACCCGCGCGCCGGGGAGGTGCTCGTGCGCATCGTCGGCGTGGGCGTGTGCCACACCGACCTGATCGTGCGCGACCAGTGGTACCCGGTCCCCCTCCCCGCCGTCCTGGGCCACGAGGGAGCCGGCATCGTCGAGGGCGTCGGGCCGGGCGTCGAGAAGGTGAAGCCCGGCGACCATGTGGTCCTGAGCTTCGACCACTGCGGCCACTGCCCCAACTGCCTCCAGGGGAAACCGTCCTACTGCACGACTTTCTTCGAGCGCAACTTCGGCGGCCAGCGCATGGACGGTTCCACCGCCCTGGGCAAGGATGGGCGGGCGCTACACAGCCACTTCTTCGGCCAGTCTTCCTTCGGGACGTACGCCCTCGCCTCCCAGAACAGCGTCGTCAAAGTGCCGGAGGACGCGCCCCTGGAGTCGCTGGGACCTTTGGGATGCGGGGTGCAGACGGGGGCCGGGGCCGTGCTGAACGCGCTCAAACCCGAACCCGGCTCCGGCATCGCGGTCTTCGGGACGGGGGCCGTCGGAATTAGCGCGATCATGGCCGCTGTCGCCGCCGGCTGCACGACCATCGTCGGGGTGGACCTGAAGCCCGAACGGCTGGAGCTCGCGCGCGAACTCGGGGCGACGCACGTCGTCAACGGCGCCGAGGCCGACGCGGTCGAGGAGGTCGGCCGGATCACGGGCGGCGGACCGGCGTACGCGCTGGAGACGACCGGCGTGCCGCGGGTCTTGAGGCAGGCGGTGGACGCCCTCGCGCCGCTCGGGACCTGCGGTATCGTCGGGGCGCCGCCCGTCGGGACCGAGGTCTCGCTGGACTGGAACGGCGTCATGATCCCCGGCAAGACCGTGCGCGGCGTCATCGAGGGCGACTCCGTCCCCGACGTGTTCATCCCGCTGCTCATAGAGTTGCACCGGCAAGGGCAATTCCCCTTCGAACGTTTGATCGGGTACTACGACCTGGATGAGATCAACCAGGCCGCCGACGATGCCGAGGGCGGCGGCACGCTCAAACCCGTCTTGAGGACCAGTTGAGAGGCACACCCGAAAAGGAGGCCGGAAGTTGGCCCAAGTAACCCATCTGCGTGAGGCCGTCGCGGAGTTCGTGCGGGACGGTGACGCCGTGGCCCTGGAGGGCTTCACGCACCTCATCCCCTCCGCCGCGGCGCACGAGATCGTCCGCCAGGGACGTAAGGACCTTGCCTTGATCCGTATGACCCCGGACCTGGTCTACGACCAGATGATCGGCATGGGCTGCGCCAGAAAACTCGTCTTCTCCTGGGGCGGCAACCCCGGCGTGGGATCGTTGCACAGCTTCAGGGACGCCGTGGAGAACGGATGGCCCGCACCTCTGGAGATAGAGGAACACTCCCATGCCGGCATGGCGAACCGCTACGTCGCCGGGGCCTCGAACCTCCCCTTCGCCGTCCTGCGCGGCTACGTCGGGACGGATCTGCCGAAGGTCACGTCCACCATCGCCCGCATAAAATGCCCGTTCACCGGGGAGGAGCTCATGGCGGTCCCGGCGCTGAACCCGGACGTCTCCATCATCCACGCCCAGCAGGCCGACGGCCGCGGGAACGTGGCGATGTGGGGCATCTCCGGCATCCAGAAGGAGGCGGTCCTCTCGGCGAAGAGGGCCATCGTCACGGTCGAAGAGATCGTGGACGAGCTGGAGCCGCACCCGTTCCAGGTGGTCCTGCCGGCGGTCGCCGTTGATGCGATCTCGGTGGTGCCTTCGGGCGCCCACCCGTCCTACGCCGACGGCTACTACGACCGGGACAACGCCTTCTACGAGGCGTGGGACCCCGTCTCCCGCGACCGCGAGAAGTTCCGGGCCTGGATGGGGGAACACGTCCTCGGGACCGAGGACTTCGGCGGGTATCTGAAGAGCATCCGGAAGGAAGGGTTGATCGCAAAGTGACGGCAGACGGAAAGGTGGCGTCCTACACCACCGACGAGATGATGACCGTGGCCGCCAGCCGCGAGCTGCGCGACGGGGCGGTCTGCTTCGTGGGTATCGGCCTCCCCAGCGAGGCGGCGAACCTGGCACGCGCCACGCACGCGCCGGGGTGCGTGCTTATCTACGAGTCCGGCACCGTCGGCGCCAAACCGGACGTCCTGCCGCTCTCCATCGGCGACGGGGTATTGGCCGAGCACGCGGACTCGGTGGTCTCGGTGCCGGAGATCTTCAACTACTGGCTCCAGGCCGGCCGCGTGGACGTGGGCTTCCTGGGGGCGGCCCAGATAGACCGCTTCGCGAACATCAACACGACCGTCGTGGGGCCTTACGAGAGCCCGAAGGTGCGCCTCCCCGGCGCGGGAGGGGCGCCGGAGATCGCGGCCTCGGCCAAGGAGGTCATCATCATGCTCCGCCACAAGCCGCGCGCCTTCGTAGATGCGCTCTCCTTCGTAACCTCCGTCGGCCACGGCACGGGCGGCAACTCCCGCGAAGACCTCGGCTACCCCGGAAGCGGCCCGACGGTCGTTATAACCGACCTCGGCGTCCTGCGCCCCGACCCGGAGACCAGAGAGCTAACCCTCGTGGCGCTCCACCCCGGCGCAACCGCCGAGCAGGCCCGCGAGGCGACGGGATGGGACCTGAAGGTGGCCGACAAGCCGGAGACAACCGACCCGCCCACCGACGAGGAGTTGGAGTTGCTGCGCGACCTCAAACAGAGAACCGAAGCGGCGCGGAAGGGTACGGCAGGATGACCCCGAACACGAACGACCGTACCCGCAAACGCACCCGGCCCCGTAGAGACACCCCGGTGGGGCGTCTCCCACCCGGGCGTCCCATCCCCGAACCGGATCCCAAACCCGGAAGGAGCGCCTGAACCCCATGCCCTACGAAGGTACGAGAGAGGCCTGGATCGTGGGCGCCGTCCGCACCCCCATAGGCCGCCACGGCGGAGCCCTTGCCTCCGTCCGCCCCGACGACCTCGGAGCACTGGCCCTCGAAGCCCTGATGGAGAGAACCGATGTTCCACCCGAGGAGGTCGAAGACGTCTACTTCGGCTGCGCCAACCAGGCCGGCGAGGACAACCGCGACGTCGCCAGGATGAGCCTGCTGCTCGCGGGCTTCCCCGAGACCGTCGCCGGCGCCACCGTGAACCGGCTCTGCGGCTCGGGCCTGGAGGCCGTCGCAAACGCCGCCCGTTCTGTAATGCTCGGCGAGGCCGACGTGTACGTTGGCGGCGGGGTCGAGTCGATGAGCCGCGCCCCGTGGGCGGCTCCCAAGCCCGGGCGTGCCTTCCCGACGGGCCACACGACGATGTACGACACCACTCTAGGCTGGCGCTTCGTCAACCCGAGGATGGAGGAGATGGGCCACACCGACTCTTTGGGCGTCACCGCCGAGAACCTGGCCGAGGAGCGGTTCGACGTCACCGCCGAAGAGCAGAGGCCCGAAGAGCTCGCCCACGAGTACGACGTCTCGCGCGAGAAGCAGGACCGCTTCGCCCTGTCCAGCCACGAGAAAGCCATTGCCGCCCAGGACGGCAAGCGTTTTCGGGACGAGATCGTGCCCGTCGCGGTCAAGACCCGCAAGACGGAGACGACGGTCGAGGCCGACGAGGGGCCGCGGCGGAACACCACGCTGGAGAAGCTCGGCAAGCTCACAGCCGCCTTCAAGGGCGATGGCAGCGTGACGGCGGGCAACTCCAGTTCCTTGAACGACGGCGCCGCGGCGGTGCTCGTGGTCTCCAGGGAATACGGGGAGGCGCACGGCCTGCGTCCGATGGCGAAGGTAAGGAGCATGGCGACCGCGGGCGTCCCGCCGCGGGTGATGGGCATAGGCCCCGTGCCCGCCACGAAAAAAGCCCTGGACCGGGCCGGCATCTCGCTGGGAGACGTCGGGCTCGTCGAGCTGAACGAGGCGTTCGCCGCCCAGTCGCTCGCCGTGATCCACGAGTGGGAGATGGACGCCGAAGACGGGAGGCTTAACCCCAACGGCGGGGCGATAGCGCTCGGCCACCCGCTGGGAGCGTCGGGGGCCAGGATACTCACGACGCTGGTGCACGAGATGAACCGCAGGGACGACGTGAGGTTCGGGCTCGCCACCATGTGCATCGGCGTCGGGCAAGGGATCGCGATGGTCGTCGAGAAGGTCGGGTAGAGCTGTTAGCTGTTAGCCATTAGCTGTTAGCTTTCTGGTGACATGGGGAGCGCGACCGTCTGCGAAGCGGGCGATCGCCCAGGTATCGTAGTGAAAGGATAGAGGAGGCTACGAGTTGACACAGCAGATTATGGGAGAGGCCGCCGGGCATCCGCCTTACCTCTACCCGGACTACGTCTCGACACGCCTTCGGGCGCCGAAGAAGCCGCTCATCGTCCTGCCCAGGACCTTATCCGACACCACGGGCCCGGCCTACGGGCGCGACCCGATCGGGGAGCTCGACAACGACCTGACCCGCCAGCATGCGGGCGAGCCGCTGGGGGAGAGGATCGTCGTCACCGGGCGGGTCACCGACGGCGACGGCCGGCCGGTCAGGAACGGCCTGATCGAGATCTGGCAGGCCAACGCCGCCGGCCGCTACACCCACAAGCTCGACGCCCACCCGGCGCCGCTGGACCCGAACTTCTCCGGTGCCGGCCGGTGCCTCACCGACGGCGACGGCTTCTACCGCTTCACCACCATAAAGCCGGGGGCGTACCCGTGGAAGAACCACGACAACGCCTGGCGCCCGGCCCACATCCACCTCTCCCTGTTCGGGGACGCCTTCAGGAGCCGGCTCATAACCCAGATGTACTTCCCCGGCGACCCACTCTTCGAGCACGACCCCATCTTCCAGTCCGTCAGGGACCCAAAAGCGCAACAGCGCCTGATCTCGGCCTTCGACCTCGACACGACACGGCCCGAGTGGGCCCTGGGCTACCGCTTCGACATCGTCCTCGAAGGCCGCGGCGACACCCCGCTGGAGAGGCCGCACGCGTGAACCCGGAGTACACCCCATCCCAGACCATAGGACCGTTCTTCCACGACGCGCTCGTGGACAGGGACCGCTCCGAGCTGGTGCCGTCCGACCACCCTTCGGCCATAAGGATCTCGGGCACCGTCTACGACGGGGCGGGCGAGCCGGTGCCCGACGCGATGGTCGAGGTCTGGCAAGCCAACCGGGCGGGCCGCTACGAAGATCCCGCCGACGACCGCGAGGACCTGCCCCTCGACCGCGAGACCTTCTCCGGCTTCGGGCGCTCGGATACCAGGGACGGCGGCGGGTTCTCCTTCGTGACCGTCAAGCCCGGCCCCGTCCCAGGCCCCGACGGCACCATCCAGGCCCCGCACCTCAACGTCTCGGTCTTCGCGCGCGGCCTCCTCAAGCGCGCCGTCACCCGCGCGTACTTCCCGGACGAGCTGGAGGCCAACGCCAACGACCCCGTCCTCACCTCCATCGAGGACCCCGGGCTCCGCGAAACGCTCGTGGCCCGGGACGAGGGGGACGCCTACCGCTTCAACATCCACTTGCAGGGAGAGAGACAGACGGCGTTCTTCGAGTTCGGGGAATGACGGGGGAGCTGTTCGGCCCGATCTTCGTCCCCGACGCTTTCCGCGAGGTCGTCTCGGGCAAGGCGTGGCTGCAGGCGATGCTCGACGCGGAGGCGGCGCTCGCGGTCGCGGAGGCGCGGGCCGGCCTGATCCCGGCAGGAGCCGCCGAAACGATAGCCCGTTGCTGCGACGCGGAACGCTTCGACCCCGGGGAGATCGGGCACAGCGGGCGCCCCGCCGGCAACCCGGTCCCGGCCCTCGTGCGGGCGTTGACGCACGAAGTGTCGAAGACTTCCAAAGATGCCGCCCGCCACGTCCATAAAGGGGCCACGAGCCAGGACATCACCGACACGGCCGCGATGCTCGTCTCCCGGAAATCCCTCGACCTCGTCATCGGCGAGGTAGACGGTATCGCCGCCGCCTGCGCCCGCCTCGCACAAGAGCACCGCGACACCCTCATGCCGGGCCGTACCCTTCTCCAGCAGGCACTCCCGACGACCTTCGGCCTCAAGGCCGCAGGCTGGCTC